>NZ_JAUBQW010000170.1:0-11991 GCF_036701485.1 Microcoleus sp. Pol11C3
ACTTTTTTTGGCATGGCTATTTTTGCTCGATTTTTTCAGCAATTATAACAGACCTATGACAACCGGATTCCGTATGAGTTCTCGCGGGCGAGCAATGGAATCGAATCTGCCAAAGTTCAGCTTGCTTTTTGTTTGGGCAGTTTTAGATATTTATACTCAATTATCGATTGTAATACCAGTTTCAAAAAAGAATGCAACTGTAGGCTCGTGATCCAAACCCATACAGAATGAGTCATTCCCAATGCTTCAATTCTTTAATTCTTTAATCTAAAATGGTATGAGGAACAGGCAATCGATCGACATTAATTGTTGCTGTCTCTCTACCCGTAGAACCTATTTTAGGGTGTGTGGTGGCGCGGCGCTTAATCTGTAGAACCAAAGGATAAATCTCCAAGCGCGCCACCAGCCACTGCGAACCAAAAACCGGGTAAATTCACAATTCCTGAAAGCAGCGCTGTATCAGCCAAAAATCTTCGCACTAGCGCTGTATTCTTCCGCCGAAAGCAGCCGCCAACTCCCATCGCCCACAAGTTCCAAAACCTGCTGGTGATATTGCACTAAACTCAATCGGTGGCCGACACTCACAAACGTAGTTTTAGTTGCTTGCAACTGTTCGTATAAATGTTGCTCGTTCTTCAAATCCAAAGCACTTGTCGCCTCATCCAAAATAGCATATCTCGGTTCCGTCAATAACAATCTAGCAAAAGCTAAACGCTGCTGTTCTCCCAGCGACAAAATCTCCGCCCAATCTAAATCCGCATCAAAACCGCCCAATCTTTCCGGCAAATCTGCTAAGTTTACTGATGCCAAAACATGGCGCAATTTTTCCTCATCAACCTCGCTGCTGCTGTTGGGATAGAGAAGTTGCGATCGCAAACTACCCAAAATCATATATGGACGCTGCGGCAAAAACAGCATTTCCCCCAATTCCGGCCGCGCCAAACGGCCTGTTCCCGAGTCCCACAAACCCGCAATTGCCCGCAGCAAAGAACTCTTCCCAGCACCGCTTTGGCCGACAATTAACAATCCTTCACCGGGCTGCACTGCTAGCGACAAATCCCTAATCAAAGTCTTTTGAGGTTTCGGAGTATCTAAAGTAACGTGTTCCAGTGTCAACTGAGAATCTACTACTACATCTATAGCAGTGCCTCCGACACGAGATACCGCTTTTTCCGCTTCCAAAGTATCTGTAAATACAGTCAAACGATTGATACTAGCGGCAAAAGAACTCAGCGGCTCAATCTGAGTTACAATCACTGAAAAAGCGCCTAAAACCTGACTAAAAGCAAAACCTGCTTGAGTGATATCTCCAAACTGGATTTTGCCGGCAAAGTAAGCAGGAGCTAGAAACAAAGCCGGAATAATCACAACAGCATATCCGTATCCCGTGGTAAAATAATCCACATTTCGCTGCCAGCCAATTAGCAAATTAAAATTGCGGAATACTTCAACGAACCGCTGCTTTACTTGCGTAGATTCCTGTTCCTCGCCTCTATAAAAAGCAATAGATTCAGCGTTGTCGCGAATGTGAACCAGGCCGTAGCGGAAGTTAGCTTCTTGTTTAAGTTGATTAAAATTAAGAGGTACTAATCTTTGACCAAAAATCAGAGTGGCAACAGTCCCTAGAATAGCGTAGACAATCAGGAAGAGCGAAAGTTCTTGTGAGATAGACCACAGGATACCCGTGAAAGATATAACATCAACTATTGAACCCAGGATAAGGAGCAAAAACGCCAAACTTGTCTGGGTAAATGATTTGACATCTTCCGAAATTCGCTGGTCGGGATTGTCGATTTCCTTTTGGGAATTTATTTCGTAATAAGCCCGATTCTGAAAATACTTATCCAGGAACTTATTAGTCATCCAATCTCGCCAGTAGAGACTCAATTTATCTCGTATATAGCGGTAAATTACCACAATGGGAGTGCCGACTACAAAAACCCCTGCATAGACAAACAGATACTTCCAGTAATTGAGCTGGTCTTTCTTAGCTAGTGCTGTGTTAAAAAAGTTACCCACGTAACTAATTATTACATTCAGACCGCTGACTGACAGCGACAAAAACAGCAGCAAAGTCAATAAAGCCCAGGGCTGCCAGTGTGCCGTCAATCTGTCTTTGAACCAGACAAAAGCACTGAAAGGAATAATTAGCATCAAAGCTACGATCGCAATTGCTGGCGAATTAATAATTCCTTTCAACAAAGTAACTAAGCCCGCCGCAATACTATTGACAAAAGCCGGAAAAAGAGCACCCCCCCCAAAACACACAGCGCTCAGGAGTACAAACATAGCCGCGAAGAGAAATATCAACAGCAGCGCTACTAATCCTAAAAAGATTCTGCCACTCCCAGGCTCTAAAGGATAAAAGTAAGGTTGAGCGATCGCAATAAATCTCTGCCACAACTGACGGTCAAATCGATTCATCTTTGCTGTTTACAAAACTACTTTGACTGTTATAACATATCAAGTTTTGTGACAAACGGCCGCAGTCATTTATTTGGGAGTTTCGCGAAAAAAATTCTCTCACCCACAGACGGAAACTTGTTTTCCGAGTTAACGGGTGGAGAGAAAAAAATTGGGAGCTTAGTTCAAGCTCTTATATTCATCTGTGGAGTAAATCCTTTAATTTCAAATCTAAAATCTCAAATCGATGGGATCAGAAGCAGTGGCGCTTTCGCCGGACAAGTCCGACTGCAATTTGCTGCTGTAAAATCGCTGGCTAATCCCTAAAATTACTTGTTTCATTACCCAATACAAAACCGCAATTACTACAAAAGTGACAGCCATTACAAAAACCGGACGCTTGCCAATCAAATCGTTCATTACTGTGTTAACCAGCGCATCGGGGTTAGTCAGAATATCCCAACTGTTGAAGCGTATAAATCGCCCTAAATAAATCGCGAGCGCCGAAAGTGCGTGTATAGTCATCTCGGTTGCCAGGATAAATCTACTCCAACCCTGTTGCTTCAAATAGTAACCCAAATTCATCACCGACAGCACGTAAGCCCCAAACCCGACCAGCATAAACGCGAGATATTGGGGAATCAAAGCCAGAGTCACAGTCCACACCGAGTTCCCCTCTTTAATCTGCTCGATCAGGTGAATGATATCAGTTAAAACGTAGGGCGCATTAGGCAAAAATGCGATAAACCAGAAAAAACCCCCCCACCAGCGGAGAGAGCGAACTCCGCGCTGCCGCAGTACCCAGATGTCTAAAGCCATCAGTGCCAGCGTAATCGCGATCGCCCCCAAAACGTAAGTTTTGCCAACATCTTGCACAATGTGCCTCAGATAAGCTAAAACATGGCGCGTGCTGGGCAAAAAAGTAGCTCCCAGGAGAAAAGCCGTACCCCACAGCAGCCAGCGCGATCGAGGTTTGCGGAACAGCCAAAAACTCAGACCCAGCGGTACTAAAGCCAAAAACAAATTCCAAGACATCCAGCGGACATTGTGTCCCATTGCTTGCAGCGCTTCCAGGATTAATCCCATCATGTCAATTTTTATACAATTAAAGGTTTGATGCAGCACCGCTTCCTTAGCAGCTTCAATCTATTTTAGTCGTTAACTTGTAGGGTGCGTCAGCTTATCGATCCGCGCCTAAAAATCAAGAACGGGTGACGCCTCCTACCACTGTGGAGTCAATCTCAAATCTCAAATCTCAAATCTACTGACGCATCCTACTACTGTCGAGTCAATCTCAAATCTCAAATCTCAAATCTCAAATCGACTGGTGCACCCTACTATTTATACACTTTTCGGAATCTCAATCTTAAAAGTCGTTCCGCATCCTATGGACGAAATACACTCAATCTTGCCCTTGTGCTTTTCCACCACAATCGAGTGCGCGATAGACATTCCCAACCCCGTACCTTTCCCCACAGCTTTCGTAGTAAAAAACGGGTTAAAAATTCGCTCGACTATCCCCTCGGGAATGCCCGTACCGTTGTCCGAAATTTCTACCCTAACAGTGTTCTGGGGGGTTACACTCGTGGAAATAGCAATCCGTCCACTCTTTGTCTCTGATCGTGGAACCGATAACTGGTGATATCGTTCTTCAATAGCATCAATTCCATTAGCAATAATATTCATAAACACCTGATTCATTTGGCTCGCATAGCACTCCACCAGTGGCAGTTTTCCAAACTCCTTAATTACTTCAATTTCCGGGCGGCTGTCCCGACTCTTCAAGCGGTGCTGCAAAATCAACAAAGTGCTTTCAATTCCCACGTGAATATCCACGGGCTTCATTGCGGATTCATCCAGCCGCGAGAAATTTCTGAGGGACAAAACAATTTGCCGGATGCGCTCGGTTCCTACCTGCATCGAACCCACAACTTTTCTTAAATCCTCAGCCATGAAATCCAAATCTATCTCTTGAATGCGATCGAGAATTTTTGAATTAGGTTCGGGATACTCATGCTCGTAAAGAGTCACCAGATCGAGTAACTGTTTTGTATACTGGTTGAGATAATCAATGTTAGCGTGAATGAAGTTAACGGGATTATTAATTTCGTGAGCGATTCCTGCAACTAATTGCCCTAAAGAAGACATTTTTTCAGTTTGAATGAGCTGAGTTTGAGTAGAGCGCAATGACCGCAGCGCTGACTCTAACTCTCCAGCTCTTTCTCTTTCTCGCGCCTCGCTTTGTCGCAGTGCTTCCTCTGCTTGCTTGCGAGTCGTAATATCCTGGCAAAATCCAATTATTACCTGAGCCTGACCGTCCGCATTCCTGCTAAAAATAGTATCTCGACTTTGCAGCCACAACAATTGACCATCTGCTGCCCGCATCCGGTACTCAATTTCCCTAATTTCGCCATCTTCAACTCCTAGAAAGCTTGCGTGATGTTTGACAATTTCCGGCAAATCTTCCGGGTGTACTAACTGAGGCATCAGTGACGAATTCATAGCTGTAATGTCGTCAAAAGTATAGCCCAAAAGCCCAAGCAGTGAAGTATTAGCGTAGATATTTCGCTGTTCTTCCAAGTCGTAGAGATACAAAATACCGGGAGTAGCATCGGCTACTTTTTGAATGAACTGCTGGCTTTCTTGCAAAGCTAACTCAGCTTGTTTGCGATCGGTAACATCAATCGCGATTCCGTCCCAAATAATATCGCCGTTTTCTTTAGCTTCAGGACGAGAAATTATCTGAAACCAGCGAATTTTGCCGGAAGGTAGCACGAACCGTCCTTCCCAGTGCCAAGGTTGCAAAGTTTGGGCTGAAATAGCAACGGATTCGTCATGATTTTGGCGGTCATCGGAATGAATTAAATCTGTTATCAAAGCCGCATTTTGCAGAACCGATTCTGCTTCTCGCTCAAACATTTCTCGGCAAGCCGGACTAATGTAAGGGAAACTGAAAGAGCTATCTGTACGCAATACAAATTGATAAATTACTCCTGGCACATTACCCGACAGCTTTTGGAATCTTGCCTCGCTTTCCCGTAGTGCTTCCTCTGCTTGTTTGCGCTCCGTAATGTCAGTAATTGAACCAACCATGCGGACTGCTTTTCCAGATTCGTCCCACAACGCTTGTCCCCGACTCAATATCCATTTGTAGGCGCTGTTGTAGCACCATAAGCGGTATTCGGTGATGTAATGCGGCGTTTTTCTATCCAAGTGTTCTTGAAGGAGTTGCTGAGAAATCGCTAAATCATCTGGATGTAAACTCGCATTCCATTTGTTATTGTAATCGCTAAGTTCACTATCTTCGTAACCAGTGATTTCCTTAAAGCGATCGGACACAAAAAGTTCCCCTGTTTGCAAGTTCCAGTCCCAAATTCCGTCATTATTGCCTTTGAGTGCTAACTGCCAGCGTTCTTCTGTTTGCATCAACTGAGCAGTTCTCTGTGTAACTCTATTTTCTAGTTCTTGATTGAGCTGTTTGAGACTTTCTTCTGCCTGTTTGCTTTCGATCGCAATTCCTGCTAAACTTATGATCGCCTCTATCAATTGCAGCTCAAAAAAATGGGGCTGGCGCGGTTGGGAATAATACATTCCAAAAGTTCCCAAGACTTGACCCTGAGATGAGAAAATAGGAGTAGACAAGCAAGCTCTCAGTCCAAAACTCAAGGCTAAATCTCGAAAATTTTCCCACAAAGGATCGCTGGCAATATCTGTAACGATCACTTGTTGGCGACTAAAGGCAGCAGTGCCGCAGGAACCGACATCCGGACCGATGGCTATGCCATGAATAGCAGCATTGTAACTGTCGGGCAAAGTGGGCGCGGCTCCGTGCAGTAAATGTTTGCCATCTGGAGCTAGAAGCAATATCGAACCCATGACATCTCTAGATTGCTGCTCGATAATTTGAACTAAAGTATTTAAAGTATCGCCCAGAGGAGCGCCCTTAGCAATCATTTCTAAAACTTGTTTTTGACCTGTCAACCAACTTTCAGCTTGCTTGCGCTCCGTAATGTCGCGGGCTACCCACAGAACCGTGTTTTCTTTCATTGGCGAAATGGTAGCGGCAAACCACGTTTGTACGCTGGCAATTTCCAGGTTATATTCACAAGTACAGGTTTGATTTGTACCAAGGGCGGTGCGAATTTTATCCTGAAAAATATCTGCAATTTCTGGCTCTAATAATTCGCTGATTTTTTTGCCGACAAGTTCTGCCGGCGGTTTGTATAAAAGTCGGGGATTGGTGGGGGCAATTTTCAGGTATCGTCCCTCAATATCAATCACCAAAATTACGTCGTTCATGGCAGCGAACAATGCCCGCAATTCCCATTCAGAAGCTTGCAGGGCGATTTCAGCTTGTTTGCGATCGCTAATGTCGCGCCCTACTCCTTGACACTCAATCAAGCTGCCCGTACTGTCAAAAATCGCCCGATTCGTCCACTGCTGCCAGCGAGTTTCCCCTGTTTCGAGAACGACGCGGTGTTCACAGGTAACGACGGGGTTTTCTAGGCTTAGAGAGCTGAAACTGCTGCTGATAATTTCTAGGTCTTCTGCCGGCATCAAAGGCATAAAAGTATGGCCCTCCAAATCCGATCGCGATTTATTGAAATAGCGGCAGTAGACATCGTTAACAAAAGTCAAAACTCCGCTAGGCAAGAAACGACAAATCAGTTCGGTTTGGTCTTCAATAATTGCCCGATAGCGAGATTCGCTATTAAGCAGCGCGGCTTCTGCTAAGACGCGATCGCTAATATCCGTCCCAATACAAAGGAGTCCTGCCAAATTTCCCTTCGCATCTAGTAAAGGTTTATTTGTCCATGCTATCCACACCCTTTCCCCATTGCTGCGGATGTTTTCATTTTCGTTTTGGAAGTATTTTTCCGTCTGTGTCAAACAGTCTCGTATCATTGCCGCCAGGTCACTTTCGGATAAATCTGTTTTCGGTATAATTGTGCCGATCGCACTTTTGCCGATGATTTCTGCTTCTGAATATCCGAAAAAAGCTTCAGCAAACTCGTTAAAAAAAGTAATCTTGCCTTCACTGTCTAACTGCACAATCATGCTGTTAGCATTCTCAACGAGTTGCCGGTACTTAACTTCGCTGGAACGCAGTTTCGCACGGCCGTACACCCAGCTAAAAACTGCGACCCCGGTCAAAAGTGCCAGCAAGTCGCCTCCAAAGATCAGCCACCCCCGAAACGGCGAATTCGCAGGCCATCCCCCCGCCGGAATTGCTGCCAACTGCCAGGAACCGTTGGGCAAAGTCACTTCCAGCAGCACGGGATTGTGCTGAAAAATTGACCCGTCACCGAAAAACACTGCGCCGGATGCTCCCTTCCCGTCTTTGCCCCGCAGAGCGTATTGCAGCTTCGCTGAGGAGTCGTTGAGCCCTGCTTCCTCCATCAGGGAATTTTTGTCGATAATCAGACCTGTCAAGCCCCAGTAAACTCCTGTTTCGGGATCGGCGCCGGAGGGTGTGAGAAAAATGGGCGATCGGCTGATGAACGTCTCGTCCCCCTCCAATAATTTCACGGGTCCAGCAACCAAAGTTTTTCTGGTGTGCATGACCTCTTTGACCATTTGCCGGTGTTCCGGTAGTGCCGTCAAGTCAGCCCCGATCGCCGATTCATTTCCGTCCCGCGGATAAATGTAAGCGACCGTCGTGCCTTTAACTAAAGTTATGGCGCGAATGCCGGTTTGCTGTGCCACCAGAATTCTCGCCGTCGCTGCAAACTCGGCTTCGGTGATGTTTGGGTTGTTGGAAAGGTAAGCCACCAAACCCCGCATCAGAAAGAGCCGGGAATTTAAAGAGCCTTCTAGCTTAGAACGGACTGTGCTGAGCCGATCGAGCGTGGTAGTGCGGTTGTACTGCAAAAATCGCCCTTTTTCCGATCGATCTAAAATGCCAACTCCCACCAAAATTGCTATTGATGCCGAAATTGCTGCTAAATAGGGTGAAATTTGGAATTTTTTAACCTTAAAGTATTCCATCTGCTAGCGGTTAAGGTATATTTTTACGTCTTTAGATAGATTTAGTTTAGTTTGATTTCTCTAGGCAAATGCAAGATTGCCGGGATACCGGCTTTTTCGCAAGCCGGGGCGAGTTTTTCGTGTTCTACGACGCCCGCCGAACGCCCGGGATCGGCAAGCGTCTAATCATCTATTTTATGGACAAAGTTTTAAATCTCAAATCGTACTGACTCGCCATTTATCGGGTAGGGTGCGCCGCGCAAGCACTACAGCGCTGGAGGATCGCGCCCCCGAAAGACGGGATTTACAGCACTTTCCAGGTAAGTGAAGTACAGAGAAACCGGGTTTCTTGAATAAAACCGATTTCTGGCGAGAAATCCAGAATAAACCGGGTTTCTGGGGTGTACTTCATCAACCTGGAATCCGCTGTATTAGCTAAAATAGGGTTAGCAATAATTTTTTTCAGCGCTACGGCTAATCATTCATAGGGGCAATTTGATGCAAGAACAGTTGATGGAAGCGATCGCACCTTACCGCGATCGCGTAGATTATCTAGAAGTTCGCCTCGAACAAAGCGAGTCAACTGCGATTAGTTTTCGCGGCCCTCAGTTAGATGCTGTCAACCGCAGTTTTAGTCTCGCCGGCGGCATCCGCGCCTGTCACAAAGGCGGCTGGAGTTTTGTAACTTTTAACGGTTTAGCTGAGTTAAAAGACCGCATAGAAGAAGCTGTAGTGCAGTCTCGTTTGGTTGGCAGCGAAAAAACTCTACTAGCAGATGTCACCCCGATTCAAGATTATGTAGCGGTGGAATTGGGTCGCGATCCGCGCTCTATTACTTTAGCCCAAAAGCGGAAATTGCTCGAATCTTACAACCAGTTGCTGTTAGATTATGACCCGCGAATTCAGACGACAATGGCTGGTTACAGCGACAGATTCGGCATTACTTATTTTGTGAATTCTCAAGGCACTTGCATCGCTCAAGAGCGCTTGGACGTGACCGGGCGTTTCGGGGCGATCGCCCGTGGCGAGGGCGGTGTTGTCCGCCAAGGATTTGAGTCGATTCACTCGCGATCGGATTACGATGTCTTGACAAATATTGAAGATCGTGTTAAAAGTGCTGCCGTTCGAGCTGTGGGCCAATTAGAGGCAAAATCGGTGAAAGGCGGTCAGTATCCGGTGATTTTAGACCCTTATTTGTCGGGGGTTTTTATTCACGAAGCTTTCGGGCATTTGTCGGAAGCAGATGGTATTTACGAAAACCCGAAAATGCAGGAATTGCTGACTTTGGGCAAGCCTGTGGCGATCGAACAATTGAATGTAATTGACGACGCAACTGTGCCGGGATTGCCGGGAACTCTGAAATACGACGACGAAGGCGTGCCGGCTCAGTGCAAGCATTTAATTAAAAATGGAGTTTTAGCCGCTCGGATGCACAATCGCGAGACTGCGGGCAAAATGGGCGAAAGTCCGACGGGAAATGCCCGGGCTCTGAGTGCTACTTTTATGCCTTTGGTGCGGATGACTAATACTGCGATCGAGTCTGGCGAACATTCTTTTGACGAAATGGTTGCGGACATTGACGAAGGAGTCTATGCAGTGCGGATGTTGGGAGGACAAACCAATGGCGAAATGTTTACCTTTGCAGCAGCTCAAGGGTTCATGATCCGCGATGGCAAATTGGCTGAACCGGTGAGCGATGTCACCTTAAGCGGCAATGTATTTCAGACTTTAAAGGATATTGAGTCAATAGGAAACGACTCGGTTTATGCCTACGGCGGTTGCGGTAAAGGCGGCCAGAGCGGTTTGCCCGTAAGTGTCGGCGGCCCCCATTTGCGGATTAAAAATGTCGTCGTCGGAGGAAGATAATCATTAGTAATTAGTCATTAATTATTAGTTCAAGACTTACGCAACTGGTTAAGGTGAGGGCGCGCTCATACCCTCACCCATCACCTTAACCAGTCCGGGACACTGACAAGCTGACAAACGACTTAAAATCTGGTATTTACTTTCACTCCCGCTGAGTGCGATGCCGCAGGTTACCGCTACCAAAGGTGTAAATTTCCGCACATCTGTTCGCACAACGAATAAGCTTAACATTTATGGATTTTGCGTTCTTTTAGCCAATTCACTTCCCCTTAACTCGCCTTCATCTCTACCCGATCGCTCTGCTTAATGGGAATCTCAATCACAAATTCTGCACCTTGCTCGGGCTGCGAAAAACACTTCAAATGTCCGCCGTGCTTCTCCACCACAATCTGATAGCTAATCGATAATCCCAAGCCAGTGCCCTCACCCACAGGTTTAGTTGTGAAAAAAGGATTAAACAGCGCATTTATTACATCGCTTGTCATCCCCGGCCCATTATCTTTAAAACTGATTCTTACCCACTCGCGATTCAGCATAGAAGTAGCAATCGTAATCGTCCGAGGCTCGTTTTTAATTGGCTCCGGGCTGTTTTTTTTATCATAGTGATTCAAGGCATAAATGGCATTGCTCAGGAAGTTCATAAATACCTGATTCAACTGACAGGCATAACATTCTATTTGTGGCAAATCTCCGTATTCTTGAATAACTTGAATAGACGAAGAATTGGGCTTAGCCTTGAGATGACTCTGCAAAATTACTAGAGAGCTGTCGATTCCCTCGTGAATATTAACGGGTTTCATCTCAGCTTCGTCGAGGCGCGAGAAGTTCCGCAATGTCAGCACAATCTGACGGATACGTTCTGCCCCCAATTTCATCGAAGACAGCATTTTAGGCAGATCCTCTTGGATAAATTCCAGCTCTATTTGCTCAATAAAAGCTTCTATTTCAGGGTATTTATGGGCATCGTGCTGCTGGTAAAGCGTGATTAAACTCAATAGCTGATGAGTGTAATCATTGACATAAGTTAAGTTGCCATAGATGAAGTTAACGGGATTATTAATCTCGTGGGCAATACCGGAAATTAGTTGTCCTAAGCTCGACATTTTCTCAGTCTGAATAAGCTGAGATTGGGTGCGCTGTAAATTTTGCAGTGCCAGTTCTAGTTGGATGGCTTTTTCTCGCTCTCGCGCTTCCGATTGCCGCAATTTATCCTCTCTTTCTTGGCGGGCGCGCTCGTTTTCCTTAAGCTGTTGCACATGGCATAATGTTTTGTTAATTGTAATTTCTAAATCCTGAAAATTTAGAGGCTTAATCAAAAAGTCAAATGCCCCGCCGTTCATTGCCTTTCTGATATTTCCCAAGTCGCCATAAGCAGATATAACTACTGTTTTGACCATAGTAACTAGCTGGTTAAGTTTCGCTAGCAAAGCCATGCCATCCATGACTGGCATATTAATGTCTGTCAGTACAATATCTATATCCGGCTGCTCTCGCAACGTTGAAAGGGCTTCTACGCCATTATGTGCAAAAAAAACTTGGTATTCTCCTGTGCGGATCTTTTTTCTAAATTTCTGGGAAATTAAAGATTCTAAATCGGGCTCGTCATCCACAAATAATATTTTAACTGGCATCTTGATCTCGCATTCGGTTGTAGGTGACATTTTTTGAACTTCTTGGATTAATTAGGGCTTGCTGAATAATCGATCGCAAACTATGAATAGGAGCGACCGATATATTCAAACTCAACTAAAGATA
>NZ_JAUBQW010000326.1:0-1039 GCF_036701485.1 Microcoleus sp. Pol11C3
ATCCTTGCTCTTCGCTGTGCTTATCTCAACGGTCAACTTTCAATTTGATGTATTTGCCAAAGTGAGATGCACCCCTGCTAATTCAAAAATTCCAGACAGTTCTAGCCGAGGAGCTAGTTGATTTAGCTGGTCACCCTTAGCATTGATTGTGTATAGTTTTTTATTGTTGAAGTCTCCCGCCAGGAAGGCAATAAGTTGGCCATCTGGCGACCACGAAAGTTCGTTGTAATTTCCGGGTTTTTGGGTGAGGTTCTTGGCTGTCCCCCGGTTAATATCAAGCAGGTAGATATCCTGCTTTTCCCCGCTCAAATCGCCCGCTTTGCCCCCATAGTAAACAATGCGGGTGCTATCGGGCGACCAAAATAGTTGGCCGCTATAAACCTCATTTTGCGGGTTGTTAGTGAAATTTTTGATGTTGCTTCCGTTGGCGTTGATTGTGTAAATTTGCTGTTTAGGATAAGCGCCGAACAAGAAAGCAATTTTTGTGCTATCGGGCGACCAAACAAGTTCGCTAGCGGATGTATAGTCGCCGGGACTTTTGGTTAATTTAGTCATGCCCGAACCGTCGGCATTCATTTTGTAGATATTTTGATCCTTGACAAATGCTACCTGCTGGCCGTCCGGTGAAATGTAAAATACCGATGAAATTTCTGTTTTAGCCGGTCGTCCTCCTAGTTCCCAATTCCGAACTAATTTACTTCCTTTAATACCCGAAGTGTCGCTCGTATAAAGTGATTGACTGCCGGGATCATCAGAGGTAAAACCGTCGCAAGAACGGGCAAAAACTTGTTTTTGGCTGTTGGAAAACCAAACTATTTTAAAATTAGCTGCTTTGCAAGACTCCCCAGCCAACTGTTTAGTTAGCCCGGAACCGTCAGCCTTGACTGTATAAATGTCGGTATCGCCACTCACGAAAGCCAGCCGATCGCCATTGGGCGACCAAACGAGCCTGTAGCTAACATCTATAGCAATCCTAAATCATTATCAAGACTATGATACAATTATATGCAATACTTGATTGTGACAATAAAACCATGAA
>NZ_JAUBQW010000171.1:0-11927 GCF_036701485.1 Microcoleus sp. Pol11C3
CTCCACAGTAGCGTTTAAAGCCTTTGGGGGTTAACTTTTGTAATTGTTCGTAATTCATATTATTAAGCTAATTTTTTCTTTTATTTTACCAAAGCGATCGCACTTTCGCAAGAGGTCTAATGGTTCCGAGAACGGTAACTGGAGCAAAAGAAAGTACCAAGGGAGTGAGTAAAACTTCAACCAGCCCTGTAACAAAGTTGTCGAGTGCGAATAAAATTAGCAGCATTAATACAGCACTTTGCGTGACTAAGAGGTACAGTAACAGCAGTGAGCAAAATAATTTTTGATTTGCTTACTTGAACATAATTTCACTCCCAATTCCAATAGTTTTTCTACTATCTGTATACTTCGAGGTACAAATCTCCTGAGCCATGCCTTTAATTCCCACCATAAATGTTCGATCGGGTTAAACTAGGCGTGAGTAAGGTGATAAATACACTATTCTTGCTCCCACTGCTTCAATCATTTCTTCTACCCCCTCTACTTTGTGCGCCTTCAAATTATCCATGACTAATACCGCTCCTTTCCATAATTTGGAAGTTGTTCTTGCACAAATTTCTTGAACTCCTCTCCGTTTATCGATTTTTCTATTGTCTTCATGGCGATGACTTTCTTATTGCTTATTGCTCCCACCACTGTTACCCTACTTCCTCTATAAAATGGCTTGATATCGTAGCTTCTTTCTCCCTTTTTACTTCTAGCTCTAAGTCTCATTATCCCCAGCAATACGCCCATTTCGTCCAAAAATATCAGATTTTCTGGTTCGACATCTCGGATTTTTTCCCAATATTCTACTCGCTTCTTTTGATTAATTTCTTTATGGGCTTGACTACTCCGTAGTGTTTTTTTTTTCAAAGTGAGTTGCTGCTTTTGTAAGAATCGGCACATGGCGCTCTCGCTCAACCATACTCCTGTTTTTTCGTGCCAATACTCACAATATTCTGCAAGTGTGTAATCTGGATACTGGGCTACCATCTCTTCAATCTGTTGTTCGTGACCAAAGAGTTGGCTCGGTTTACCACCATGAGCCTGACTAGGGAGTAGTCTTCCTGTCTCTTTTTTTCGCTTTAGTAGTGCCTGTACGGTACTTTTACGCTCCTTGAAATCTTTCTGCTACTTTCCGAATAGAGGTGTTACCTGCTTCGTAAGTGTTAATGATCTTTTGACGCATATCTAGGGAGTAGGGTTTCATTTTTCTTTTTCTTACCACCTCTACTATTGTACCTAATCGTTAAGCAAAGTGCTGTAGTCCGGGTCGAACGGTAATATAAGTCCAGCCTTCAAGTGCCTCGTGCCAGAGTGAACTTTTTTCATCTTCTGAACTGAAAGAGTAATAGTTTTAACAACATTAGGAAAGCGAACGAGTAACAGAGTTGTTACAGCAAAAAGAAATGTGGCAAAGTCAATTAAAATAATCCCTTGAAGCTGTACGAGCCCTAGCAAGACTCCTGCCAACAGCGGTGAAATTAGCTGGGCGCACGCTTCTGCTGACTGAACCATTCCACTCGCACGAGGGAGAAATTCTTTCGGTACTAATGAAGAGGTCGAAGCAGTGTAAGCGGGCAACTGAAACGCTTTGCAGACAGAACTGAGGCTGACGGCGAGGTAGATGTGCCAAATTTCAAGGTTTCCGGTGGTGAGTAATAGAGCCATCGCCACTGTAGTTATCCCCGCGCCGGAGTCAGATAGAATCATGCACCACCGCCGGTTCCATCGGTCAACTAAGGCACCCGCTACCGGAGAAATCAGGATACTGGGCAGCATAGCCGATAGCAAAATCAGAGAGAATTGAGTGACTGACCCCGTACGCTGGTACACCCACACTCCCAAAGCAAAGCTAGTCAGACCCGACCCGATAAGGGATATTAGTTGTCCAAACCAGACAATAAGAAAAACGCGCATTTTACGGAAGGTAAGGAATTTTTTCATTCGCTCCCTTCTCTATTTTTTTTTAAACTGCTCAAACTCTGCAATCTTCATTTGTGGTGATGAGGCAAGATTTTGCAAGATTTCTTGATAGTAACTAAACAAGCGTTCGAGAGTTTCACTGGTAAACAAATCTCTACTGTAAACAGCATTAATTTCGATAATTCTAGATTTTTCCGAAGCCGAAGAAATATAAAGCTCTAGAGGAATTTCTTCATCCCATAATGTATCTTTGCCCGAACCTAGTACGAGTTCTGATATAGGCATTTGGTTAGAACCCTCTACAGGAGGCACGATTGTAACACTTGCTGAAAAAATCAATTTTCTTTGGCGCTTGACAACTTCAATGACTTTTTGTAAAGGAATCTCCTTGTTTGCAATCGCTTCATTAAGTGCTTCTTGAACCTGCTCTAAAAGAGTTACTGCTGTTTGTTCGTCGTTAAGTTGTGAACGCAAAATTACGTCATTGATAAAGCAACCGAGCATTGTTTCAAGTTCAGGAGTGCTACGATTACCAATCGTCGTCACTATCATAATTTCACTTTGCCCCTGATATTTGAACAAAAGGAGAGTTAAAGCTGCCAGGAGGATAGTAGATGTGGTAATGCTTTGAGAGCGACTCAAGTTTTCGAGGGATGTGACCAGATTTTCATTCAAGACTAGAGAGTAGGAACAAGCGTAACCGCTATTAGGATGAAGCTTTGATTCCCGATCTGGCTGGTATTCTGGTTGTTGTAAAGGAGCAGCTAGTTTTTGCACCCAATAATTAAGTTGCCCAGCCAAGACTTCTTCATTAAATCGTTGACGTTGCCAGAGAGTAAAGTCGGCGTACTGCAACGGCAGTTCAGGCAATGGTGAAGGTAAGTTATTTGAGAAAGCGTTATAAAGCGTTTCTAACTCTTGCACAAAGATGCCGATTGACCAGCCATCCGTGATGATATGGTGTATTGGTATGAGTAACCAATACTCTTGTGAAGACAACCGCACCAAGGTTGCCTTAATTAATGGGCCATTCGCTAAGTCAAAGTGGTAGTTTATCTCTCGTTCGGAGAAATGAAGAGCTTCAGCTTCTCGCTTTGCCGAAGGTATATTTTGTAAGTCTACTATCTTTAGGGGTAAAGTCAGTTCTGGGGCAATTACTTGCACGGGTTGACCGTCCACCACCGGAAATGTAGTCCGCAAACTTTCATGGCGGCGAATAATTTCGTTGATACTTTTTTCCAATGCTTCTGAAGAAACCTTGAAAGTCAACCGTAAAGCAACACCACTGTTGCAGCTACAACTGTGAGGATTTAATTGCTGAACGTGCCAGATATACTCTTGTTGGATGGAGAGTGGCAGATGTCCTTTTCGCGTTGTAGGGACAAGAAATGATAAGTTCTGGGACGCGATGCTATAGTCCGATAGCTCTTTTAATGTCGTAGGATACTCAGTTTCTAGTATCTTGCACAGGGAAGCGATGGTAGGTGCTTCAAATAAATGGCGTAGGGGAAGTTCAATCGCAAAAACTTGTCCGATGCGCGAGATGATTCGAGTTGCTAGCAGGGAGTGTCCTCCCAATTCAAAGAAGTTGTCGTTGATGCCAACTCTTTTTAATCCCAAGACTTCAGCCCAGATAGCAGCCAATTTTGCTTCAGTCGGAGTGCTAGGGGCGACAAATTTATCTTCCTGTTCGTTGTGAAAGTTATCTGGTGCGGGTAAGGCGCGACGGTCTATTTTACCGTTGGGTGTCAGCGGCAGCGCTTTCATCAGCACAAACGCGCTCGGTATCATGTAATCAGGTAGCTTTTGTTTCAGGTAGTCGCGCAGGTTGCGAGTCACTGTGCGCTGCAAAGTTTTCCACAAGTCTTGAGTGTCCAACTGATAATCTACGCTTTGCTCAACTTGAGCCTGTTCGCTGGGTGTAAGATGAAAGCGAATCCCAGCCTGTGGTGGACGTGACCAAACTACTGTCCCAGAAAGCCAGCGCGGTTCGCTCTCTCCAGGTAGTTGCATACGCACGCGGACGCTCTCACCTCGCTCGATAGCCGGCACCCCCACCAAACCAACGCCGCCCGTGGAGATATCTTGTGTGTGGATTGTGATGGCGTTACCGTTGAGTTCTAGTTGGCATTCACTGTGATAAGGAATGCGGTCTGGAATAAGGTTAGAGACTAGATAAGCTACGAGGCGCTTGTTTCCAGGTGTGTCTTCTCGATCAATGACTGTCACTGAGCGCACGTTCGGATGTTTTGCCAGTACCGCCTCAATTTCGCCTAATTCGATGCGAAAGCCACGTATTTTCACCTGATTGTCTATGCGACCGAGGTATTCGATGTTGCCGTCGCTCAGGTAGCGGGTTAAGTCGCCAGTTTTATAGAGACGCTCCCCCGGTTCATTGCTGAAGGGGTTGGGAATAAATTTCTCATCAGTCAGATCGGGACGGTTGAGATATCCTCGCGCTAACCCCACACCGGCAATATGTAATTCTCCGGGAACCCCAATAGGAACGGGTTGGAGATGGCGAGCGAGAATATAAGTTTGTGTGTTCTGAACAGGTTTACCAATTGGTGTGTTTTTGTAGCTCTGGATTCGAGGGTAAACAGAATACAGAGTGACACAAACTGTAGCCTCAGTTGGGCCATACCCGTTGATGATTAGTAATTCAGGAACCTTCTCTACAATTTCTACTAACAACTGTTCGCGAATTGGTTCTACTCCAACTAGCAATCTTTGCAAAAATAGCTTGGCATCTAAGGAATTCAGCCATTCCACCAACTCCTCGATCATAAATGGAGGAATATATGCGCTGCGAATCTGGTTAGTACATAACCATCCAAAAAATGCTTCGCCGTTCAGCTTTAAAAAGTCTGAGGGAATCAATAATGACCCACCAGATAAGAGAGGCGTAAAGATTTCATAAACTGAAACATCAAAATTAATAGAAGTCCATAAGCTACATTTATCTCCAATAGAAATTGGCTTGCGGCTTTGAAAGTCGTCTAACAGATTCACTACACCTGTATGATTACAACAAACCCCTTTTGGGTTTCCTGTTGAGCCAGAGGTGTAGATAACATAGGCGAGGTTGTCCGCTTTCACATCCTGGGTAAGATTCTCTTGATTGTACTTGCTGATGTTTTTCCAATCTTTATCCAAGTACACCACTTGGGCCGAGTGTGCAGGTAACCCCTCAGCTAACTGGGAGTGTGTGAGCAATAGTGGCACAGCCGCATCTTTTAGTATGAAGGCAAGCCGCTCTTTAGGATAGCCAGGGTCGAGCGGAACATAAGCCCCTCCTGCTTTGAGAATGCCAAGAATGCCGATGGTCATTTCTAGCGATCGCTCGATACAAATCCCCACCAAAACTTCTAGCCCAACTCCTAGCGATCGCAGGTAGTGTGCCAACTGATTTGCTCTTGCGTTCAATTCGAGGTACGTCAGTTGTTCTCCTTCAAAAACCACTGCCACAGCGTCGGGCGATCGCTCAACTTGCGCCTCAAACAACTGATGGATACACTTATCAAAGGGATACTCAGCCCAAGTGTTATTCCACTCCAGTAATAACTGCTGCTTCTCCTTTTGAGTCAACAGTGGCAATTCACCAACCAGCCCACCTTCCTGAGCAACCATTCCCGACAACAAACTTTCTAAATGCCCCAGCATCCGGCTGACAGTATCATCATCAAAACGGTCAGTATCGTAACTAATTTGAATAGACAACTCCCCACCAGGAACAACTGCCACAGTCAAAGGATAATTCGTTCTTTCAAAACCGACAACATTCTTAATTTCTACACTCCCCTGACCTTCTAATAAAGAAGAATCTACTGGATAATTTTCAAACACCACAATGCTATTGAACAAAAGCTGGTTTTTCGGAACATCACTTTGACCCTGAATTTCTACTAGCGGGGTGTAAGAATACTCTTCCCGCTCAACCTGCTGCGCCTGCAATTGTTTTAGCCAAGACAACAACTCAGTTTCAGCCGAAATTTGTACTCGCACAGGCAAAGTATTAATAAACAGCCCCACCATCGATTCTACCCCCAACAAAGCCGGAGGTCGTCCCGATACAGTGGCCCCAAATACCACATCTGACTCCCCACTATAGCGACTTAGCAGCAAAGCCCAAGCTCCTTGCACTAAAGTGTTTAAAGTCAGATGGTGTTGCCGAGCAAATTCCTTAAGTGCATCTGTTAGCGTTGCCGATAACTTAATCTTCCTCTCATCATAGATATCCTTCGGTTCGGATATATTTCCCACCAATTTATCCACCATCAAAGGCGTAGGAGCCGTAAAACCTGCAAGTTGTGAGCGCCAAAACTTTTGAGCATCTGACAAGTCTTGCCGTCGCAGCCAAGCAATATAATTTCGGTAAGGAGGTGGGGCCTCTAAATATAGATTCTCACCTCGGTTAAAAGCTTCATAAAAAGCCCAGACTTCTTTCAGGACTATCGGCAAACACCAACCATCCATCAGTAAGTGATGATGGCTCCAAACAAATTGATAATTATTATCAGCTAATTGAATGAGAGTGCAACACATTAACGGCGCTTTGTCAAGCTTAAAGCCCCGCTCTCGTTCAGCCTGTAAAAAAGCCGACAAACGTTCTTCTTGTTCTCCTGAAGATAGAGAACGCCAGTCATAAATATGATAAGGTAAATTGACCGACTTGCACACAACCTGAAGCGGATGTTGTTGGTTTTGCCAAACAAAGAAAGTCCGCAAAATTGGGTGAAGTTCTACCACTCGCTGCCAAGCTTGTTCAAAGGCTGAAACATTTAGATTTTCACTCAGAGTACAAACCAATTGCTCAAAGTACACTCCAGAATTAGGAGCATACAGGGTATGAAAGAGCATCCCCTCTTGCATGGGGGATAAGGGGTAAATGGATTCAAGAAGGGTTTTAGGTGTTAAGGACTCTACTAACTCGTCAAGCTCTGCTTGAGTTATGTCAGCATCAGGGAAATCTGTTGGTGTATAACCAAAAGCTTCTGACGACAAGCAGTCGTGAATAATACCAGTTAATGTTTCTATGAAACTGTTAGCTAAACGCTCAATTGTGGCCCTTTGATGAATTTTCGTATTGTAAGCCCAACTTAGTTGCAGTTTGCCATCAGCCACAAATCCATCTATCTCTAGCAAGTGAGAGCGATTCCCTTTAAAACTAACTGGAGAGCCGCTCGACTCTTGAGCTAATCCCAATATCGGAAATGCTGACAGCATTTGGTCGAACTGACCCAGATAGTTAAAACTTACCTGTGCTTGGGGAAGTTGTTGTAGTTGCTGGCGTGTGGTTTCATCCTCATTGAGATAGCGAATTATCCCATAACCTATCCCGCGTTGGGGAATATGGCGCAGTTGTTCCTTGATAGATTTAAGTGATTTCGCTGTTACCTCAGCTTGTTCTAACTTTAATAAGACAGGGAATACGCTGGTAAACCAACCGACTGTTCTCGCTAAGTCCAGATCTGAAAATAATTCTTCTCGTCCATGTCCTTCTAAATCAATTAGCAGTGAAGTTTGTCCTGTCCACAAGGCAAAACTTTGCGCTAAAGCGGTGAGCAGGACATCATTAATTTGGGTGTTGTAGGCTGAAGGAACTTCTTTGAGTAGGGCTGTGGTTTGTTCTGCACTTAGGGAGACTGATACTTCGGCTCTATCGGCCATTTGGTTTTCTGCTGTTTGTGAAGGATCGTCTACTGGTAGAGGTACAGTGTGAGAGTTTAATTGAGTTAGCCAGTAGTCGAGTTCTGCTACGGCTATTTGAGTTTGTGCATATTCGGTGAGTCGGACTGCCCAATCTTGGAAGGAAGTGGTTTTGGCTGGTAATTTAATTTTTTCTCCTCGATTGAGTTGTTGGTATGCCGCGATTAAGTCTTCTAACAAAATCCGCCAGGATACGCCATCGACCGCTAAGTGATGGATGATAATTAATAAACGATTTGGTTGATGCTCGCCTAGATGAAATAAAGCGACGCGGATAATAGGGCCTTCTGAGAGGTTTAGGCTGGCTTGTAATTGGTTAGCTGTGCTTTCAATGGCGGTAATTTGTTCGCTTGGGGCTATTTGTGATATATCGGTAATGCTGAAAATTTCGCAGTCAAGAGTAGAGCTATTAAGAAGTTGCCAAGTGTCACCCTTGGGAATTAACCGCAGGCGTAGGGCATCGTGATGTAGCAGCAGTTTTTGGAGAACTTGCTGCAATAGTTGTGGTTTTAAGTCGGGGGATATTTCAAATAGGAATGATTGGTTGAAGTGGTAAGGTTCGGGTAAGTTTTCTTCGACAAACCAGTGTTGGATGGGGGTTAAGGCAACGTGACCAGTTACTAAACCTTGTTCGGCTGTAATTTCTGTTGTGGGAGTAACAATTTTGGCTAATTCGGCAATGGTTTGATGTTGAAATAAGTCTTTGGGTGTGAGTTGGAGATTGGCTTGGTGACAGCGGGCGATAATTTGAATGCTGAGGATGGAGTCGCCGCCTAATTCAAAGAAATTGTCGTGGATGCCTACCTCCTGTATTTGGAGAACTTCTGCCCAAATTGTGCCGAGGATTTTTTGGGTAGATGTTTGGGGAAGAACTTTGTTTGTGGCTAGTTGTTGATGTACTGTTTCTGGTTTGGGTAAGGCTTTTGAGTCTATTTTGCCGTTGGGGGTGAGGGGGAGGGTTTCCAGCATGATAAAGGTGGCTGGAATCATGTAATCGGGGAGTTTTTGTTTAAGGAAATTTCGGAGGTCGTTGCTTTTTGGTGCTGCTTCTGGTTGTGGCAAGATATAAGCTACTAATTGTTTGCTGCCAGCTTTGTTTTCGGTGGCAATGACTACTGTTTGTTGGACTGATGGATGCTGAGAAATAGCGGTTTCGATTTCACCTAATTCAATGCGGAAGCCACGAATCTTCACCTGATTGTCAATACGACCGATGTATTCGATGTTACCGTCCGGTAGGTAGCGAGCCAAATCTCCTGTTTTGTAGAGACGTTCACCCGGTTCATTGCTAAAAGGGTTGGGAATAAATTTCTCTTCAGTCAAATCGGGACGGTTGAGATATCCTCGTGCTAAACCTGCGCCGCCGATAAGCAACTCACCTGGAACGCCAATGGGTACGGGCTGTCCGTTCCGATCTAAGATGTAAGTACAGACATTCCCAAGGGGACGACCGATCGGCAACTCCTTCAATGTCGTGTCCACTACCGATAAATCATATATCGTTGCCCCCACAGTGGCTTCTGTCGGGCCGTAATTATTCACCAGACGAACTCGCTGTTCCACACACTCAAGCCAAGTTTTCAGTCGATCGGGCAGTGCTTTTTCTCCGCCAATGATTATTAAGCGCAATGATGGGGGTAATAGCACCGTTTCTTGAGTCAAGAAAGCGGTCAGTTCGTGCCAATAGGCTGTTGGCAAAGCCATTACAGTGATTTCCCAATTCTTGCACTTTTGCAAAAATCCCTCAAGGGAGTCCAGCATGGAATCAGTACGCAAGACAAGCGTCGCACCAGAAGTCAGGCTGGTATAGATTTCTTCGGCACTGACATCAAAACTAATTGAGGAGAATTGTAAAATGCGATCGCACTTCTGTATTCTATATTCAGCACTCGCGGCCGTTGTGTAGTTGACTAGCGACCCTTGTTGAATTAAAACGCCTTTGGGTTTTCCTGTAGACCCTGATGTGTAGATAACATAAGCCAAGTTTTCTGGCTTCACTGAACTTAAAGGGTTTTCTTTGGGGTAAGAAGCAATTTCTTTCGAGTCTGAATCTAAGCAGATAACACGCGCTGAGTGTGCAGGAAGTTTCTCCAGTAGTTTCTCTTGGGTAAGCAGCACTGGAACCGACGAATCTTCTAGCATGAAAGCCAAGCGCTCAGAGGGATAGTTCGGGTCTAGCGCAACGTAAGCACCACCCGCTTTGAGTACGCCTAACAGTCCTATAATCATTTCAAAGGAACGTTCTAGGCAGATGCCCACCAAAACTTCTGGCCCTACACCCAGTGATCGCAGGTAATGTGCTAGCTGGTTTGCCCGGGCGTTCAGTTCCCTATAGGTGAGTTTTTCCCCTTCAAATACCACGGCCACAGAAGAGGGCGATCGCTGAACTTGCTCCTCAAACAACTGATGGATGCACTTATCCTGGGGATACTCAGCCCAAGTGTTGTTCCACTCCACTAATAACTGGTGGCGCTCGTTTGGTGTCAGTAGAGGCAATTCTAAAATTTTCTGCTTGGGATTGGTGACGATTCCTTCGAGTAAAGTCTGGTAATGTTCCACCATTCGAGCGATAGTTGCCCCATCAAACAGATCCGTGTTGTATTGCCAGCCAGCCAGGAGAACTTCTCCCATTTCCATCATCATCACATCCAGGTCAAAACTTGCCCCCCGTTGATGGCCGAGTGGATATGGCTCCATCTTCAAGCCTAACTCTTTTCCTGACTCGCACCAACGTTGCTTTTGCCAAGTGAAGCTGACTTGAAACAGTGGAGAGCGACTGGGGTCTCGCTGAGGCTGAAGTTGCTCGACTAAAAGTGGAAATGGATAATCCTGATGCTTTTGGGCTGCTTTGACTTGAGTGCTGACCTGATCTAACAAATCTGGGAATGTCAGGTTTGGCGAAATAGAAGCCCGCAAAACAGCAGGGTTGACGAAATAACCGACAACTCCTCTAAACTCTCGACCGGATCTTCCCAGCATCGGACTTCCCACCAAGATATCTTCTTGATTTGTGTAGCGGTAAAGCAACACAAAAAAAGCCGCCAGCATCAGCTTGTAAAGAGTTGTACCTGTCGCTCTAGCTACCTCTCCCAGTCCCTTAATTAATTTTTCATCTAGCTGAAAAATATGCGTTTTTCCCCGAAAGCTCTGTATCGGCGGTCTGGGTCTGTCTGTTGGTAAATTCAGGATTGGCAAATCACCCGCTAGTTGCTTTTGCCAGTATTCCCAATGTTTTTCTGCCTTTGGACTAGATAGCATTTCTGACTGCCAATGTACAAAGTCGGTATAGGGCAGATTTTTAGGAACAGAAGCTTCTATTTGCTGATGACTAAGTTGTTCCGTTTCGACTGCATACCAGAGTTGCATCTCAGTAAAGAGCAAATCGTAAGACCACGAATCACTGACAATGTGGTGCATGGTCAGCAACAGAATATGTTCTTGGGGCGACAAAGTAAATATATTCAGTCGCCAAGGTAGTTCTTTTTCTAAGTTAAAGGGACGGTCGGTTTCTAATAATATTTGTTTTTTTAAGTAGTCTTCGCTCCAATTTGAAGCATCTGTTATCTGGATATCACTTTCTAGGTATTCGTGAAGAATTTGAAAGGGTTTCCCTTCGGAATTGGTGTAAGTAGTCCGGAGAATCGGATGGCGGTTTACAATTTTTTGCCACACCCGATGCAAAGCTGTAATATCGATGCTTGAGCGAATTACCGCTGTATCAAAAATATTATATGCCACGCTTTCGGGAGCCATCTGGTAGAGAAACCATAAAGCTTGTTGACCCAAGGAGAGGGGATGAAAGGATGCTGTTGTTTCTGGCGTCATAGGGGTGATGGTATCGTTCAGGACGGGCAGATTTTGTGCCGAAGATATTTGAGTGGTTGTAGATAAAGTGATAAATATTGGTGTTTTTGGATGTTTTTACTTCGGACTAGAAGCGCCTTTATAGTGCGAGAGTTTTAGACACAAGTCGGGCAAAATGTTTTAGCTAAAAGTCGGCAATGTAGGGACGCTTCGCATCCTCGTTAACTGCAACCCTCACAAACCCGCGCTTTAAGATTTCTTGAAGTTTAGATCCTGTGGGTGTAGTACTGGCAACGGGCGATCGACCTTCAGCCACTCCAAACCGCGCATAATGTTCAAATCCGCTTGAAAAACTACCGTTGGCAACTGCTGCTGCTATTTGGGGGTTAGCATCTAGATAAAATTGCTCGTTGAAGGAAACTTGTGGCGTTCTTTTTTCAATAAAACCAAACTTTACCCAATGCTCGAACCCGTTGGGAATAATGCCTGCTGCTACCGCTTGTGCC
>NZ_JAUBQW010000172.1:0-11715 GCF_036701485.1 Microcoleus sp. Pol11C3
TTTTTTCTAATTAACTATTTTTATCGATTTTATCATGATCTTGCCTCTGTCTCACATTTATTTGAAATGACTATATAGCACTAAGGTGAGCATGGCGCACGCTACATAATGAGGTTTTGCGTGCATAAATGTAAATATTTTCGTGAGTAAAATTCGCAAACAAGGACAGATTTTGTCAATTAATTGCTTTTTTTTGTGACATAAGCGATTTCCAATCCGTGACGATAATAAGCTGTTTCTAAATCAACTATTTCCTGTTTAACTTGAGGCTCTAATTCAAACAAGCTTAGCTGAATGGGTTCCTCAGTTTTTTTGCCTTTGTTAAACTTGCTCAAAAGTCTTTCTTCTAAATGCTGGTGCGATTCTAAATTGCCATCTGACAGAATGTGATTAATTTGTAAATTAAATTCTCTGAGTTTATGGCAAACTAAAATAGTCCTGTGACAAGTAATCGGGTCTTTTTCCGCACACATTAAACTAATTTTATAATTGGCTGCGTTTTTGAGTAAGCGCTCAATTCCTGCTGAAAATAAAGGAGTTGCTGCTATGCGATCGTATAAAGCTTTACCGCTAGTATCGTAACAGCTTAAATCCTCCGGTCTCGCGCCCAACTCTTTTCCTAAAAAAACATATTGAATGCCCACACTTGACAGAGAAGCTTTAATTTCTGATTTATTAAAATGAGGTAAATAGCGGCTGAAAGGATGCGATCGCACGTCCGCAACCGCCGTAATTCCGTGTTGTTGCATCAGCAAAACAAACGCTTCAATACTCAGATTGGAGTGTCCGATCGTAAATAATTCCATTGCTTAGATTTTACTATTCAGTCCGCCTGCGCGAAGGAGAGTTTGTGCAGCCAAATTCTGTCAACCTGTAGACTTCAAGCTGTGGTTTTTTTTACCCAATTTTGAATCAAAATTTGCACACCCAGCAGCATCAAACCGACAGCCGCAAGCCCAAAAACGCCCGTACCCAAAGCCACCATTCCCACTACCAAAGTTCGCACGGCGACACTAATTTTAAGCACAGTAATATTGCTGGAATGCACCGGCTTGCTAGCAAAACTTAGAGCGATCGACATAGTTAGCGAATACAAACCAAAAGCGAACGCGCTAGCGATCAGTGAACCAGTCACGCACCGCAATACCGTCGGCGACTTTGGCGGCAAAGCATCCCCAGCAGAACTTGGAGGTTGAGAACTAGAATTAGGATTAGTTAAATCAGCCATTGCGATTTTAGATTTTAGATTTTAGATTTTAGATTTATGGTTAATTCACCAAAACTAAAATCGGTGTTTTATGGCATTTTATCAGTTCTTCGATCTCAATAGACTCTACGCAAAGTTAGATTCATCTTGACCATCGCCTGTTAGACGCATTTTACTCGGATTGCGATCGCACCATTTTCGAGTTATACCCTCGCAATCGGCGGTTTCGTCTCGTTTCCCTCCGAAAAAATCCGAATTCCAGTATTGCTAAAATTTGCTACCCAAAAATCCAAATCTGGAGAAGCGATCGCACTTTTAACCCGTTCTAAAACCTGCTGAGCCTGCTCTGGAGACTCCGCCAGCGCAAACACCGTAGGCCCCGATCCCGACATCATCGTTCCCAAAACCCCCGCCGACTCAAAAGCCTGCCGCAACTGCAACACCTGCGGGTACACGGGCAAAGCAACTTTTTCTAAATCGTTGTGTAGCAATTGGCCAATTTTCGATCGATCTTTTTGGGCGATCGCCCCCACCATCGGGCCCGAATGTAGTCGTTGCCGGCGGCACTCCAAATCTTCCGCTGCACAATAGGAACTACTGAACTGCTGGCGATAAGTTTGATACGCCCAGGCACTAGAAATACTGAGATTGCGGTACTTGGCCAACACCACAGAAAAGCCCCCCAAATCAGGCAACGGCGACAGTTTATCTCCGCGACCAGTTGCCAAAGCCGTACCTCCCGCAATGCAAAAAGGCACATCCGAACCCAAAGTTCCCCCCAATTCTTGCAACTCCGAGTGAGTAAGTCCCAATTGCCACAGCAAATCCATCCCGACTAAAACCGCGGCCGCATTTGCAGAACCGCCTGCGAGCCCCGCCGCCACTGGAATTTGCTTGTGAATGGCAATCTCGACTCCGCCGTATTTCGCCAAAGCATCGGGGAATTGCTTCGCCAACAAATCCGCCGCCCGGTAGGCCAGGTTATTCTTATCAGGAGGGACTTGCGGGTGATCGCAGCGCACGCGAATCGTGTCCGTACCGATCGCGCGCAAGTCAATTCGATCGGCTAAATCTATGCTTTGAAGTACCATCGCCAGTTCGTGATATCCGTCGGGGCGATCGCCTATGATTTCCAAATACAGATTGATTTTTGCTGAAGCTAGCAGAGAATATGAACGCATAGGTGATTAAGCCGCAGGTGAAAGAAACCCCTGGTTGAAATTAATTGACACCAGTCCCCGTCCATTTTCTCACAACTCAAAGGAAATATTATGCAGGAAATGTGGAAAACTTTTTTTAGTTCCGGGTCATTTATTCCTCACGGTCACTGCTACCTCTGGCAGACCCAGTTAGTCTGGCTTCACGTTGCCTCAGATTCTATAATTGCGATCGCCTATTTTTCCATCCCGATTACATTGGTTTATTTTATTTCCCAACGCGAAGATTTGCCCTTTGATTGGATCTTTGCCTTGTTTGGAGCCTTTATCGTCGCCTGTGGCATCACTCACATATTTGAACTCTGGACACTTTGGCATCCTACCTATTGGCTTTCAGGAACAATGAAAGCAATTACTGCCATTATTTCATTTGCTACAGCCATACTTTTGGTAGACTTAATCCCTCAAGCCCTAGCACTTCCCAGTCCTGCACAGTTAGAATCCGCAAATCGACTCCTAGAAGCGGAAATTGTCGAGCGCCAATTAGCAGAAGCTGCACTACAAAAAGCTAAAGATGAATTAGAAATTCGAGTTGAGGAACGCACGGCAGAGTTAAAGTCTCAAACTCAACAGTTAGAATTCGCCAACCGACTCCTAGAAGCTGAAATTGTCGAGCGCCAATTAGCAGAATCTGCACTACAAAAAGCTAAAGATGAATTAGAAATTCGAGTTGAGGAACGCACGGCAGAGTTACAGTCTCAAACTCAACAGCTCGAAGAAGCCTTGTGTGAATTGAAGCAGGCTCAATCAAAGCTAATTCAGAGCGAAAAAATGTCATCTTTAGGGCAATTGGTCGCTGGTGTTGCTCATGAAATCAACAATCCGATTAACTTTATTTACGGCAATGTTACTTACGTGCGCCAGTATACCGATAGTTTGCTAGAACTGGTAAATATTTATCAAGAGCACTATCCAAATCCCCTACCCCAAGTTAAAGAAAAACTCAAGTCTGTAGATTTAGATTTTATCATTTCTGACCTGCCAGAAATATTAATTTCTCTGAAAAATGGCGCCGAGCGCATTCTCGGTATTGTCAAGTCGCTGCGAATTTTTGCTCGCCATGACGAAGCAGAAATGAAATTAGCCGACATTCATGAAGGAATTGACAGTACACTGATGATTTTGCAAAGTAGATTGAATGCTCAGCCAGGTTTATGGAGCATTGAAGTGATCAAAGAATATGGCAATCTACCCCCAATAGAGTGCTATCCCGGACAGCTAAATCAAGTGTTTATGAATATCCTGGCTAATGCTATTGATGCTTTAGAAGAAGACAGCCACAGCGAGGCGATTGCAGCCAATGAAGGTAATCCCCGCCTCATCAAAATTTCTACCAAACTTTTAGACAGTGAAGTGGTAGAAATCGGAATTAGCAACAACGGCCCCGAAATAACAGAATCGGTGATAAAGCACTTATTTAATCCCTTTTTTACCACTAAACCAGTAGGAAAAGGCATAGGGTTGGGTTTATCGATAGGCTATCAAATTATCACCGTAAGACATCTAGGCGAATTGCAGTGTATTTCGGCACCGGGGAAAGGTACGGAATTTATTATTAAAATTCCCATGAGGCTGAAATACACCTTAAAAAATGCACAAACCACCTAAATTTAACTGCCTAACCTTCCCGGTTCTGTTGCACTAGACATCGGATAATTACTCCAGACTCAACATTCCTTAATAATTAATTTATGGCTGTATCACACTTCGTTTCGCACCGACATACTTTGAGGTAAAAAACTATATTTAGTCCTGTCGATAATCTATAAAAAAGCTGTTTTTATTCAGGACTAAGAGTCCTTATTCAAGAGGGAGAGGACGGAACACCTAACTAAAAATTATTAAGATTTATCTGACTGGACATAATCTTATTACTCAAACTTACCCATTGAGCCACGCTTAAATCTTCTGCGCGAGATTGAGGATTTACCTCTAACTCTTCTAGCAGTTGAACCAGTTTATCTAAATCCACAGCCCCTTTCAAATTATTCCGCAGCATTTTGCGCTTGCTACCAAAACCCAACTTCACTAAATTCTCCAAATAGCGCGGATTAACCGCCGTAGTTTCTATCTGTCGCGGAACCAGCCGCACCACGGCAGAATCGACTTTTGGCGGCGGAAAAAAGTCTTTAGAGGGCACATCGCAAATTAACTCGCATTCTGCTAAATACTGCACCCGCACGGACAAAGCGCCAAAAGCTGTCGAACCCGGTTTAGCGTAAAGCCTTTGGGCCACTTCTTTCTGCACTAACAGCACGATCGACTCGAAGGGTTTAGCAGCAGGAACCGATATCGTTCCCAGCAGTTTTTGCAGGATCGGGCCGGTAATATTATAAGGAATATTGGCAACAACTTTATTGGGATTTTGAAATTTGGGAAAGACCGTTAGTTCAGCATCTAAGTCCATTTCCAGGAAGTCGCCTTGCAGCAGTAAAAAATTGTCGGTTTTGCCGAGTTGTTTGGCTAGCTTGAGACACAAATCTCGATCGATCTCCACAGCAACAACAGACTCAGCCGCAGGCAGCAAACGCCGAGTCAGAATCCCCGTACCCGGCCCAATTTCGAGGACGCGATCGCCATCCAAAGAAGCCGCTTTCACAATCTTATCTAAGGCTTTCTCGCTTTTGAGCCAATGTTGAGCAAACTGTTTTCGGGGTCTGGTCGATCGCATTGTTTGAATTGTTGGAGAAATCTTAGCCTTTCATTCTATCACAGCTCAATATCTTTTCCTAACCTACAGTCATGTTTATTTTTGTTAACAGGGGTTGAATAAACCAAAAAACATTGGCACTATAAAAAATAAACGATAAAAAATAAATTAATTTCTTCCCAATTACCAATTCCCCAAAAATGAAATTCCAACGAGTATTTGGTACATTACCCAAAACCACAGCCAGCGCCCCCGGCAGAGTAAACCTACTGGGCGAACACACAGACTACAACGATGGATTTGTACTTCCAACTGCGATTCCCCAGCGCACAACAGTACAAATCGGCTTCAGCAGTGACGATCGACACCATTTTTATTCAGCAGAATATGACGAACTCATAAATTATTCAGACGACGATACCATACCGCAAAAATTTGTCAGTTATATCTGTGGCTGCCTGAAACTTGTAGAAAAAGAAGGATACAAAATACCGCCCATAAATCTGTACATTACCTCCAATGTGCCGATCGGAGCCGGTTTATCCAGCAGCGCCGCTTTAGAAATAGCAACCCTCAGAGGACTGCGCGCGCTGCAGAACCTGCCCCTAGACGACGTGCGGCTAGCTCAAATCGGACAGCAAGTCGAAATCCGATATGCCGGCTTGAACTGTGGGATCATGGATCAAATGGCGTCGAGTCTAGCAGACACCAACACCATGCTATTTATCGACACCCGCAGCCTCGAATGCCGCCCGATACCTTTTCCCACAAACACAGAAATTTTAATAATTGACAGTGGCGAAAGCCACGAACTCGCAGCAGGAAGCGGATACAACAAGCGGCGCGCCGAGTGTGAGGAATCCGCGCGGATATTGGGAGTTAAAGCTCTTAGGGATATCGCCGACCCCCAAGCTGTCGAAGTATTGCCGGAACCTCTCAGAAAGCGAGCGCGGCACGTCATTACCGAAAACAACCGCGTACTCGAAGCGGTAAAATCTTTGCCAGCAAAACGTTTTGGCGAGTTAATGAATGCTTCCCATGCCAGTCAGCGCGACGACTACGAAGTTTCGGTGCCTGCAGTAGACACGCTGGCGGCAATCTTGCAGTCAATTCCCGGAGTATTCGGCGCAAGGCTGACGGGCGGAGGTTTTGGCGGTGCTTGCGTAGCGCTGGTGGAGAGTGGGAAAGCGGGTGTTATCGCATCAGAGGCGATCGATCGCTACCAGCGCGCGGGTTATACTGGCGGCGTTTTGGTTCCCGAAGTTAAAGTTAATTCTTAACGCCAGAACTATCTCCCGACAGGGAAGGCCAGCGCACAGTGACGATCGCCGAATCCTCCTCGGCCGACCAATAATGAGGCACTCCCGGTAGCCAGAGAGCATAATCTCCTTCGCGAGACAGCAATATTTCTTGCTCAGGAAATTGCAGGCGAAACCGCCCTTTTACCAGGATAGAAAGCGTGGTGGCTTCCGCATTTACCGCCCACTGAGTTCTACAATCTCCGGCGGGGTGAGTGCCCCATTTTACCTCTAAAACAGAAGTCGATCGCGCGTCGTCTTCAGGAGTAATAAAGTGACCCGCAAACCACCCCCCACGACTTGCGCCTTCAGCGCCCGCATTTCCAAAAACCACTTGAGATGACATCAGCTCATCCGGTAAACAACAAAGATGGTTATATCTGACATCTTGCCCCATTTTCAATAAGCTTTTTCTAAGCGGGCAGGATGCCCACCCCACAAGAAATTCACTCTTTGTGGAACAGGCATCTTGCGGGCGGGCAAGATGCCCACCCCACAAGAAATTCACTCTTTGTGGAACAGGCAAGATGCCTGTTCTTGAGAATAGTGATCTTGGGTGAGTTAGATCGAGGGACACCATCTAACTTATTACTTGCGGCCGGAAGATTGACCTTCCGTCGTAGCTATTTCCCCAGCTTCCATCAACTGCTTAAAGCGACGTAAATCATTGGCAATTTGCTGTTCGGGAGCTTCGCCAAATAGTTTAGCAGCGCCAGCACCAATTGCACCGCCCGGAGGGTTGTATTCGATGACAACTTTTACCTCAGTACCGCGTCCCGCAGATGCAGGTTGAAAGCGCACAAAACCCGAATTGTCAACATCAGCCCCTTCCACAGACGCCCAAGCAATTAAGCGATTTTCTTCTTCGCGGACAATCTCTGCATCCCATTCCACACTATTGCCCATCGGCGCGCTGGCAATCCAGTGAGAACGTTTTTCATCGATGACCGTAACGTGTTTGAGATGCTTCATAAACCGAGGCAAATTTTCAAAATTGCGCCATAAACGGTACAATTCAGCAGCCGGTTTGTCGATCGTCACCGTCTTTTCAACTTTAATGCTTTGATTGGGATCTGTGGCCGACTGCAAACCCTCCACAACCCCCAGCCCGCGCGCCGCTAAACCGCCGCCCGCAACCGCCAGCAAAGCACCTCTCAAAGAACGCTGCGACAAACCAAAAAGCACCAGCGCCCCGCCACCTATTAAAGATGCCCAGCGTTCGGTATCGCCGTTGCTACTTTGGTTTTGTTTGTCGGAATTTGTCATTGAATTAGATTCCATTAGTTTAAACGTGGTAAATTAATCTGGCTCTAGCAATTCCCCAGCTTCTTTTTTGTCAAATCCGTACTCTTCTATTTTGTCTTCAGCCTCTCTGATTAAAGTTTTGAACCGAATCGGATTTTGGTGAATTTCTGTTCATTGAGCGACTGGCATATAAATAGAGACGAACAACCCAGCAGATTGTTGTACAAGCGCTTTGAGATCCTCTACAGATATTAAGTTCACCGCTGAAACTCCTTTTATAAAGGGTTTTGTAATGAAAACCACAGATTCTTTAAAATGTATCTCCCCTGGCGCGGCTCCTGCGTCTGCCTAAAGTAATGATCGCCTGCTGTAGAGCCTTTCATCCCCGGACTAAAACGGGGTTTGCAGCGGCTGTTCTAATCGAACTGCTTATGACCTAAGATAGACGGCGCTAACTCGGCTGCTACTTTACGATAATTTAGTTGAGTCAGGTTCAACTACTCGTTATATCTGATGAAACCAAAAATGTTTCTGGGGTTGCTGTGGGCAACATTTATTGCCTACACCTTACTGCTAGCTCCTCTCGCTCAGCCCTGAACGTTAACAGTTATTGAAAAAATGCTCAAATTCCAGCTAGAAGGAATTAACCCCTATTGTGCATTTAATAACTTGGGATTGTTGCTTGATGGCTGTAATATTTCCCTCTCTTCTGGGAGACGACATGGCACGCCGCGGACTCGCGGACGATCGCATTTTTTGGGCAGTCTCTCTAGTTCCGCTGTTAGGGCCGCTAGTTTATCTTTGTCTGCGCCCCCCTCTGCCAGAATCTGCAACCGAAATTGCGACTTTCCCACTGACAGCCCGAAATTGAAATATTGAAAAATTTGGTAGTGTTCAAGATGTAATGAATATTCAAGCCGTAACGGGATTAACAAACGCTCAAAAAGCGACATTGAGAGGGTTAGGGGCGATCGCGCAGTCTGTGTGTACCGTGGAGAAAGATTTTAATTGTGCTGAAAATCTCGATCGACACTTATGAGGTGACTCTATGGAGCCAAATGATACATCGGCCCGCTACGACCGAATTGCCCAATGGTGGCAAACTGAGCATCAAGATTCAACCTACGGGATTGCCCAATTAGAACGGGCGATCGAATTTACTTCTAAGCAACACGCAGCACTTGATGTCGGGTGTGGAAGCAGCGGGCGTTTTATCAACAGCTTATCCCAGCATGGATTTCAGCCTGAAGGACTTGATATTTCTAGGGAAATGATCGATTTAGCGCAGCGGCTACATCCAGAAATCACGTTTTACCGGGAAGACATTTGTGATTGGCTGCCACCGAAACTTTACAGCCTGATTGCAGCGTGGGATAGCACGTTTCATCTGCCAATCAACCAGCAAGCGCCTGTGATACAAAAGCTATGCCATGCGCTTGAACCTAATGGAGTGATCCTGTTCACTTGTGGCGGCGGACATACAATCCGCGAGGTTTCGGGAGCATTTCAAGGTCAAGACTTTGATTACAGCACTTTGGGTGTAGATACTTTCCTGCAAATTCTGGTTGAGCATCATTGCACCTGCCGCCATCTCGAATATGACCAGTATCCTGAAAATCATGTTTATATAATTGCCCAAAAGACCTAATTTATCATTCGCACCATTAAAGTGTGGGATGTCGTAACTGGTGGCTGTATTAGGAGGTTGAGGGGCGATCGACTGTATGAAGGCATGAATATTCAAGGGGCAACGGGATTGAGGAATGCTCAGAAATCGACATTGAAAGCGTTAGGGGTGTTGGTGTAACGTGTGTCGAGATTAGGGCGATCGCGTTAACTCAGCGCTTAACTTGCGGATCTTGAGTGGTGAAATTTGGTAAGATTTTGCAAACTGAGTTCATGCCGCAACAGATTACGCCATAAGCCATTTAGAGGAAATAGACGTTTCGCTTTTAATAAAAAATCACATTTCAGTTGTACAACTCAAGGCTTTCTGATTCTGGACTCCATTCTGTAATTCCTCATTCACCCATAACCCAAATAGGAGAAATACCTCATGTCTACATTCAAATACAACCGTCTAGACAAGAATAATGCTGCGGTTTTGCTGGTCGATCACCAAACTGGACTCTTCTCACTTGTGCGTGATATTGGTGCCGCCGACTTCAAAAATAATGTGCTGGCGCTGGCAAGTGCAGCCAAATTTTTCAACCTGCCTACAATTTTGACAACTAGCTTTGAGCAAGGCCCCAATGGAGTCATCATGCCTGAACTGAAGGAGAAGTTTCCAGATGCTCCCTTTATTCCCCGTCCCGGACAAATCAATGCTTGGGACAATGAGGACTTTGTTAAAGCAGTAGAAGCAACAGGCAAGAAGCAATTGATCGTGGCCGGAATTGTCACTGATGTATGTGTTACTTTTTGTGCGCTTTCGGCATTAGAGGCAGGTTATGAGGTTTTTGTTGTCACCGATGCCTCTGGAACCTTCGATGAAGCCTGTCGCTATGCAGCTTGGGATCGAATGTCTCGTGCTGGAGTTCAGTTGGTCAATTGGTTTAGCGTTGTGTGTGAATTGCACCGTGACTGGCGCAACGATATTGAAGGACTGGGTAGTCTCTTAGCAGAGTTTATTCCTGACTACAAAAACCTGATGACCAGCTATGCAGCAAACGCAAATGCTGGATCTCCCAATAAGTAGTGAGAAAGCGCCTACTTTATTTAGCTTGTGTAACTGAGTTAATATTGTCATCGTTAGGTTATGAATTTTAGGTGGAACGTAGCGGTGACAACTACTTGGTTGTAAGTCAGGTAGAGGGTGTTTTTAATAGCTCTTGTCAAGGATTGTAAGTCTTTTTCTAGTCATTTCATCTCATGCCAAACCTTCTCGATCCCATTCGTTAATCTCCCTTCTGTTTCAACACGTGCTGCCGAAAATTGCCGAGCAATTTGGTGCCTCTAGGGTGGTTGTTCTGAATAAAACTTTTCTCTCAGTTAATTCTCTAAATTCTATGTTGGAAGAACCGTTGGCGAGCAATAGCAATGAAGACAACTATCTAGTCACCGCTGTGATCTCTCATATCGTGAAACCGGGGCGCGACCAAGGTTACGAAGCATGGTTTCATGGCATCGCCGCAGATGCACGAAAATTCAAGGGACATCTGGGTGTCAGCACTATTCGACCCCACGATCACGCTCATCCTGAGTACGTGGTCATTCTCAAGTTCGATTGCTACGACAATCTCAAGACATGGCTTGAATGTGATGTTCGGCGAGAGTGGATTGAGCGATTGCAGCCATTGATTGAAAAGCCAGAAGATATTCAAACCCTCACCGGATTGGAAACCTGGTTTACGCTGCCCAATAAATCGATGAAGGCTCCACCCCCTCGCTACAAAATGGCGTTAGTTACATGGTTGGGAGTGTTTGTTACCATTTCTATTCTCAATCGTTTGCTGCTACCGCTACTATCAGGGCTTCCTGCCTTGCTCACATCTCTGATGATCACAGGTCTGACTGTTATCCTACTCACCTATTTGATCATGCCGCGCTTAACACAATTATTCCGCAAATGGCTATATCCCCTTCCATAAAATGATATGAATTTGTGGCGCTACGACGACGGGGACAATCGGTTTGGCGGGATAATAATTTTGAGCGAAGCTGGATTACCAATGGCAAGTTGCAGCACTACATTAATGACCATGGACTACGAGGAGTGCTTTCAAACTTTCAAAGCTCGCAAGCTGCAATTGAAGCGAAGGAATACGCGATCGACTTCAGTACACTAGCCAACCAAAATATCAAGTGCTCCGCTGGGCATAAATACGATTATTTAATCAGACGAGACGTACAATTAGCAGCCGACTTACTGAAACAAACCCATTCTCAGACTCGCGGTGGAGATGGTTATGTTCAAGTCGATCTCCCTCCTCACTCGCTATTCCAGGCCCAAAGTGCGATCGCTGAAGCTCAAATCCTTTGGGATTCAATCGGCTGGCGTAATTTAATGCTCAGAATCCCAGGGGAGCATCCCGGTTGTGTAAAAGTGCTATCCAGAGAGGATAATAGGTAGAGCGTCAACAGAAGCGTGAACTGCAT
>NZ_JAUBQW010000327.1:0-1011 GCF_036701485.1 Microcoleus sp. Pol11C3
GACTGAATCTGTTTTGAGTGCTCGTTCTGGTCAGATTTCTCCCTCTCTTCTGCCAGGCTAACCCTGTGAACTTATACTATTTTTGAACTCAATAATTCAAAGAGAATCAGGAGAAAGACGGCGCAAAAAATCTAGTTTGATAATAGGGGTATCAACATTAGGAAATTGTATGAGCTCTTTAACGTCATGACGCATAAAAACCGCTGGAAATCCTTCTGTTTGATCACCTTTTTCAAAAGTGAGTACAGCTATCTTAAAGCTGCGATGTACTCCTTCAAAAATTAAGTTGCGGTTCTCAAAACAAAATAGACCTGTTACTTGTGTTTGATTAAAGAGCATTTCACGAAGTTGTTTGGCTCCCAAGTCAGTATAGATTCCGCTAGGGATAACAATGCCACATTCTCCACCAGGACTTAACAAGTTAAAGCACTGCTCCACAAAAAGCTTATAGAAGTTAATATCTGTCGTTTTCGCCTTCTTACCATCAACGATAGAAATTTGGTTAGAATATTGATTGGATGTTCGATAATAAAGGTTAACGTGGGGAAACTGACTCTTATATTCTAACCAAGCATCCGCAATTTCCGGATCTTGAAGCAGTCTTTCCTGCTCCTCCTCAAAAGCATAAATATCCATTTTCTTCTTCGTCACCAAATCGCTATACTGAGCAAAAAATTCTTTCCCGTTAGGTTAAAAAATTTCCCAAGGTGGATTGGTAATAATTGCATCAAATCCACCGCGTTCTAAAATTATGTCAAAGTGATATCCCCAGTGAAACGGTTGCAACTCGGCAATATCCTCAATAGTTAAAACTCGTTTCTTCGGTTTCCCGGCTAACTGCACTTGTTCGTACTTAATTCCCAGCCGTTTACTAAACTCATCCAACAATAACAAATTTAATTTATCCTGCGACTCTCGATTTAACTGTTCGATGTGATATCATGTCCGGGAACACGCCCATAGTAAAATGAATAAGTATGCCTTCAGTCGCCAGCATCCACGCTCTCCCAT
>NZ_JAUBQW010000328.1:0-1003 GCF_036701485.1 Microcoleus sp. Pol11C3
GTTTTTTGCTGGCATTTTTGTATTGATTGACTAAGCTAAGTTTTTATTATACCCTATTTAAAGGCACAACAGCTTACTGCTACATCCGTTGGGGAGCCAAAGCCAAAGTCAAAGACTTAGAAACCCGCTATCCCCAATTCTTCGCCAAAATTAACGCTCAAAAACCCGCAGAAACCAGCCTCACCTTAGCAACCATCACCAGTAGCAGCAATTCCGAAGGCTTTGACCTCGCCTCCCTCTTCAAAGCCGCCCAAGCCATTTCCAGCGAAATCGTCCTGAGTGAATTGCTAGCAAAACTAATTAAAATCGCCATAGAAAATGCCGGCGCAGAAACCGGATATTTACTGCTCAAACACTCAAACACATTCACCATAGAAGCCGTCGGACAAGTCGAAGGCGACAACATTACCCTATCACTCATTCCCCATCAGCCCCTCGCCGAAGTCCTCCCCATGAGCGTCATCAACTATGTAGAAAGAACCCAAAAAAGTGCCGTCTTAAACAATGCTACCACCGAGGCGATATTTGCCACCGACCCCTATATTGTTGCCCATCAAAAGAAATCCATACTCTGTACTCCCATCATCAATCAAGGTCGCTTCATGGGCGTAGTTTACTTAGAAAACAATCTAGCAGAAAAAGTATTCACCCCAGCGCGAATAGAAGTTTTAAAACTCCTATCTTCCCAAGCTGCTATTTCCCTAGAAAATGCCCAACTTTATCAAACCCTCGAACAAAAAGTAGAGGAACGCACCGCACAATTAGCCCAAGCTAATAGAGAAATATTGCTTTTGAACGAACGGCTAAAAGTAGAAAACCTTCGCATGAGTGCCGAACTAGACGTAACCCGCCGCCTGCAACAAATGATTTTGCCTAAACAGCAGGAATTAGAGTCAATAGAAGGTCTAGAAATAGCTGGATTCATGGGGGTGCATCTCACTTTTGCGAATGTGTCACAAAAGAGTTAAAATGAAAAAGCTAGTAAAATCGTCAAATAAAGATG
>NZ_JAUBQW010000173.1:0-11387 GCF_036701485.1 Microcoleus sp. Pol11C3
GTATGGGGTTGTCCACGGTTTATACCTCTCTCAAAACATGAGCCTAGTTTACTTTGACTTGTGTGTACACGGTAGCTTCATTTCCCAGGATTAACTCGCTAGCCCCTGAGCCATTTACTGTATCGTTGCCATCGAGTGCCCAAGCTCCTAAAGGGAAGTTGTTTAGATCTCCAGGAGTAAGTTGAATTCCTTCCGAGGTGTTGTCGCCAATTAAGCGCAATGTCCCTGACGCATCCGGTTTTAAAGCCATAGCTAAAATCTCTGTGTGTTGGTAGATTACTAACCCTACTTGAGCCAATACTGGCTCACAAGTTGGTCATAATTCAATTAGAACCGTATTCAATATAACTCGAAACCGTATTTTCCAAAAGCATAGCAACAGTCATCGGCCCGATTCCTCCCGGCACCGGCGTGATAAATTCGGCTACTTTTTTAACAGCATCAAAATCCACATCTCCGGCCAAACGACTCGTACCGTCAGGATTGACGACGCGGTTAATACCGACATCAATTACTACTGATCCAGGTTTGACCATATTAGCTGTAATCATTTCTGTGCGCCCGACGGCGGCTATTAGAATATCGGCTTGGTTGGTAATCGATTCTAAGTTTTGCGATCGCGAATGAGCTACAGTAACAGTACAATCGGCTTCTAACAGCATCAGCGCCATCGGTTTGCCTACCAAAATACTTCGGCCCAAAACAACGGCATTTTTTCCTTTCAAATCAATCTGGTATTCCTGCAATAACCGCATCACTCCGGCGGGAGTACAACTCCGCAAACCTTGCTCCCCGCGCACGAGACGACCTAAATTTACAGGGTGAAGTCCGTCAGCATCTTTGTCGGGGGCAATTTGGTACAGCAGCGAAATTGCGTCTAAGTGTTCTGGTAGCGGTAATTGAACTAAAATGCCATCTACTCGATCGTCCTCGTTGAGTGCACGAATTGCAAGTTCTAGTTCGGCTTGAGTAGCGTTTGCGGGGTAATGCTGGCCGAAGGAAGCTATGCCAACCTTAGTGCAGGCTCGCTCTTTGTTGCGAACATAGGCTGCGCTGGCCGGGTTGTCGCCCACCATCAGCACCGCAAGTCCCGGAGGACGCCCCTTTTGGGGTTGTAGGGCGCGGACTCGATCGCTGAGTTCGGTTTGAATCTTTGTCGCTAAAGCTTTGCCATCTAGTATTTGAGCAGTTTTGGCATCCATTGTAGACTCTGGGTTAGGGGCTGACGATTTTAGATTTTAGCTTAATCCCCGCCAAGGACTACACTAGAGAAATTTCTGACTTGCGATCGATTCTTTGGATTCTGTTAAAGTAAGTCGTATCTCACATCTCAAATCTCAAATCAGTTGACCAATGACTACTGCAATTAAGCAAGTTTGGGTTCAAAGATTCTGCACCGGCTCTTTATCGCTAATCCTCGCCAGCGGTTTTTTCAGTTGTGGCAATTTACCTCTATCTCAACTTAATCTTGGTTTTAATGTGGCTAGCATTGGCGACGTTCAACAAAAACGGCAAGTCGATGCTGAAGTTTATCTTCGGGGAAAGGTAGAAAATCGAGCTCCGTTTGTTGGGAATGCCGCTTATCAACTTGAGGATGGTACTGGTAGTATTTGGATTTTAACCAAGCAAGATTTGCCCCAGCTTGGTGATGAAGTGTTGCTGAAGGGAGAAGTCCGCTACAAGAGTATTACTCTCAAGGAATTGGCAGGCAAGGATTTAGGTGAAGTTTATGTTGAGGAAATGGAACAATTAAAGCGCACTCCAGCGACTAATAAATAAAAATACGAAGATGCTAATTTATTTCAATAAGTAAGTCTATTTCCTACAAATCAAAGGTTTATATTTGTGCTTGGGCGATTTGGAGCTGTTTATTTATCTTCAAAGTTCATTAACCATAATATTATGGTCGGGGCGGGTTTACCTATATTTTGGGTTAATTTTACAGATGTTGGTGAACCGGCTCCTACAGCAATTTCTTCCTTCTCTTTTCTTTCTAACACATGACTAAAATTCACGTTGCGATCGCGATTTTGTACCAAGACGGCAAGTTTCTCTGTCAGTTGAGAGATGATATTCCTCATATCAGGTATCCCGGACAATGGGCTTTGTTTGGCGGACACTTGGAACCGGGAGAAACTGCCCAAGTGGCTGTATTGCGGGAATTGAAAGAAGAAATTAGTTATGCTCCTGCAAGTGTTTCTTTTTTCTGTTGTGATGTCGAAAAAGAGGTCGTTCGGCACGTTTTTCATGCACAACTTAGTGCGGATGTCAAGGATTTAATTTTGCTTGAGGGATGGGATATGAAGTTGTTGACACCCGAGCAGATTAGGGCGGGCAAATGCTATTCTGAGCAGTCAGGAGATGTGCGACCTTTTGGCATTGCTCACCAGCGTATTTTATTGAATTTTATTGAGTCGATTTGATAAAATTTCCGCGCACCCTAGATGGGAGCGGTTTGAGCTGGGAGATATTCGTAAGGTGCGCCCGGTGGTACACCCTACATTGCAGGGGTTTTAAAAGTTAAGAGCGAGCAGCAATCATTCCCGTTTGGCGCGCGTAGTCAAACAACCCTCCGGCATCTATTACAGGCCCTACTTCTCCTAAAGGTTTGAGGGAGAAAGTTTGATCGAGAGTGTGGTTGATAATTACCTCTGCTGTAAAGTCGATCGTCACTTCTTGGCCCGTTACAAACAAGTCGCAGAGCCGCTCGACTGATTCGATCGGGTACAATTCGCCAGTAGCCGAGCAATTGCGAAAGAAAATGCGGGCGTAAGACAAAGCTACCACTGCTGTGACGCCCGCGGCCCCCAGAGCGATCGGAGCGTGCTCCCGCGAAGAACCGCAGCCAAAATTTTCGCCCGCTATGATAATCGGATACCGGGTTTTCTGTTCACCGGATTCGATAAACTTACCGTAGCGATCGGGCAACCCAATCATAGCGTAACTGCCTAGTTTCTCGTACTCATCCGGCTTTGAGGGAACCAGGGTCAGGTATTCGGCAGGGATAATTTGATCTGTATCGATGTTGTCGTCTACAACAAAAATTTGACCGCTAATTACTTTACCCATAGTTTATTTCCTGTTAGCCTCGCTCGATGCTGTGGTGATAATTTTAAGTGGATCAGTATGCAAAATTTGCATCTGTTCATTTTAACCTGGCAGTGTCAGTGATAACCTGTATGAGTAAAAATTAGATCCGAGACTTTGGGTTAACAATTAACAGATTGCTAAGCGTCAAGATAGTTTTATGGCAAATCCAATAGATGACATTGCTCGACAAGCTCGCAAGGGTTCGGTTGCATCGATTATTCAAATCCTTAATGACGAACTGGCACAGATAGGGGTCAGGGCCCGAGCCGTGTTTGCAGACGGGGCGCTGCAACTGCTGTGCGAAGCTGCAACGCCCCAACTGCTCGAAGAGTCTAGTTTGGTCGATCGAGTCCGAGAAATTTTGGAACGCATTTCGCCCCACAATATTCGCCGAGTCAACATCAACAGCCGGCTTGTTCGAGAACACCAACTGCTGTGGCTCGAAGAAATTAGTCGCGATCCCGATAATCAACTGTTGTGGTCTCAAGAAATTAAACTCCGAAAGCCGAATTTGTTCAAGCGTTTAGCCACCGCCCATCACGAACGACAAGCTCTCGCAGGCAAGCGGGCTTTGCCGAGAATCGCTATACCTCGATCGATGCAGGAACCCCGACAATTTCAGCGTGGTATTGTCGGCGGCATCAGCTTGACGGTGCTGTTGCTCGCCGCAGCGGCAGCCATCTACAAAGGACTCAATTCCCAAGTACCAAACAGCACACAAGCCACCACCCAAGCAGTTGCCACTGCCCCTTCCTCTAAGGCAAAACCTGCTTTGAAAATTTCTAAGGAGACTGTTAATTCTGCTGTGGACTCTTTTGCCCAAGCAGTGCGAGTAGCCGAACAAGCAGCCACCCAGGGCAAAACTGCTCAATCTCGCCAGGATTGGTTAGTCGTAGCTGCTAAGTGGCAGCAAGCTTCGGATTTGATGGCCGCCGTGCCCTCCAAGCACCCCCGCTACACAACCGCTATGAACCGGACTGCACTTTACCGGCAAAATAGCGATAAAGCCCAAGAGGAAGCACAAAATAAGTAAGCAGGTAAGTGGGATAAATTTAACCAGAGGCTTAGCTGCACGGCTCTAGGTGTTGTGAAAAATGAGTTTTTGAGCAAAAACTCGAAAACTCTTAGCTATGTTATGAGTGATAAGTTGGGGATTTTGAATTTTTGCGATCGGCGTTACTCGATGGGCAGATTTGTATCACAATAAAAATTTGTTAGCAGCACAAGCTTAAATAGGAAATATCACAGGGTGAGGAGAGGGGTGTCACTAAGCGGTCTCTAGAAAAGCTTCATACTACTAATAACCGTCAAAATTAGCGGTAATGGGATTGATCATCATCCGGTAAAGGATGGTAAAGTTCATCCCGTACAGATCGAAGGCTAGAAAACAGGAAAATAGAACTCGGTCTGATCTGGGTATATTTTTACATATCGAGGGACCCGCCGACCGACTGCACAAACACAGAAAGCAGGCTCATAACGGTCAAGCCGACGGTTATGGAGAGGTTCTATATTTGCAGCGGGAGCCGGCTCAAACATCTTAGAATAAAGGCTTGGTTGCCATGATCGATCGCCCGGGAAATCAAGACTTTACTTTGATCGACCGATCGCCGTCAGAGTCTTGCACTTTGCATTTACCGCAAATCGCAGAACCAGTATCAGTCCAAAAATTTCTGGATCGTCTTATGCAGTACCAGGTCGATCCTGCCCTTCTTGGGCAACAAATTTGCCAAATTCTCGCCACCAGCTTTGATCGAGAACTCCTGCTGCTGCAAATAGCCAATACTTTGGGGGTTGCATGGGGGGCAGATTTCTGTTTGGTTACTGCTGTGGTTGACCAAAAAGTAGTACATCCGAAGGCTTACTGGCAAAATAGCAGCGATTTCCCATATTTTGTCGGTGTTGCGGATTCCACTGAAACACCGGAACACCCCCAAACCACAAGATTAAAACCGCCTAGCATATCACTCGAACATCCCGTTTGGGCAAACGTCCTAGCAGACGGCGAGATAGTGGCGATATCCGATTATCTAGATATTCCGGCAGCTTCATCGCCCAATTCCCGTGTGACTCCGCTGCCTTTTCGGGCAATTTTGGCAGGGCCTGCGCGATTTGGAGGGGCTGTAAATGGCATGATGATTGTTGGTAAGTTGCAACCTCACGAGTGGTCGGTAGCGGATCGGCAGGGCATTGAAGCAGCATCAGACGCGATCGGCATCGCGATTTCTCACATTCAAAAAACTCAAGAAATTGCCAGCTTAAACGAACAGTTACAGCGACAAGCTAAATACAAAAATCTACTCAAGTCAGTTGCTGCCTCGATCGACACAAATTCAGAAGTCGATCGAATATTGCAGCAAGTTATTGAAAATACCGTCGATACCCTGGAAGTAGATAGAGGCCAAATCCTCCTATTGAAATATACAGATCCTCTATTTACAACTCGCTCCCCCAATCAAACTCCCAAAGCGAAAGTCGAATTAGTTGGCGAATCCGTTGTTAAAAAAGATCCAAACAAACAGGCAATAGCACAAAGTGCTACCGGAAAAAAAAGCTCAACATCCAAAACAAAAAACAAAGATAAAACTGCTAATTCCCAATCCAAAATCCCCAACTCAAAACCAAATAACTATCCAGCTTTTTGGCTGTCAGAATCTAATTTGTGCCACCAAGCATTCCACAGCGCACCCAAACCCCTCGCCCTCGCTGACGCAGGCGCATTAATCGGCAAAGAACAAGAGGCAGCCACAGAAATTTTGAAACTCCAAGGCATTCGGGGCTTGCTGCTGGTTCCCCTCACGGGCCGTAGCTGCCAGGAAACAGTCTTGGGTTTCTTTGTTTTGCAGCACTCCGAGCCGCGCACTTGGAGCCCGGAAGAATTAGAAGTTCTTGAATCAGTCAGCGCTCAAGTGAGCAAGATAATTATCCAAACTCAAACGCTTAAGGAATTGCAAACCGTAGTCTTCGACAGAACCGCTCAGTTGCAGCAAAGCCTAGATGTGCAGGGGAAACTGTACGAACAATCTGCCAATCAGCTAGAGCAAATGCGGAAATTGAAGGTGATTAAAGACGAGTTTCTCAGCACTCTGAGTCACGAGTTGCGTACCCCTTTAACAATCATGAAGCTGGCGATTCTGATGCTCAAACAAGCTGAACAGCCGTCAGCGAGTAGGACTAAGTATCTCGACATTCTAGAACAGCAGTGTTCTAAGGAAACAGCTCTGGTTAACGATTTGCTTGCCCTCAAGCAGTTTGAGCCTCAGCAAGTTCCGATTTCTCGAATCAAAATCGAGCTCAATCGTTTAATTCAAGATTTAGTTAGGGATTTTGAAAAACAGTGGGCGGATAAGCAATTGACTCTGAAGGTGGATTTGCCCAAGTTGGCCCCTAGCTGGGAAACCGACCCGGACATTCTCAATCGCGTGCTGCTGGAACTGCTGACAAATGCTGGAAAATACTCGGCTTCTGGAACGGTGGTAGTTATCGAGGCGTCTGAGGCGGCCGGCTATATTGTCCTGAGCGTTTCTAATTTCGGGCGTGGCATTTCTGGTGCTGATTTGCCCCACATCTTTGACAAGTTCCGCCGCGGTACTGGCATTACTGACCAAGCTATAGCCGGTACCGGTTTGGGTCTGGCTCTGGTAAAGTCTTTAGTGCAGCACTTGAATGGTACTATTGATGTATCTAGCCGTCCGGCCGAAAGTTCAGAAGCTGACGAGTTGTGGCGTACATCTTTTACTCTGACTCTGCCTCAATTTCCAGCGGAACTCTCTAATCTAGAATAATAGTTTGGTTGAAAAGCGGTTGTGAATTGGCAGGGAACAGGCGAAGACTTGCCTTGAGAGGGAGATTTGGATCTAGCAAATGCTCTACCAAATCCTCCTTTTTGATTTGTATGTCTGGTTTTTCGTCTAAATTGCCGATTCTCTATTGCTGATTCTCCCTAGAACTTATAGGATGTTCGGTTATTTACCCGTAATTAGCGTGTGTTTGTAGTGAGTACGATCGTCCTCTCTTAATAAATTAATCAGGACTAAAGTTCTTAGGACTAACTGGATTACGGTTGTATAACCGGACTTAATATTACGCAGGAGAGACCACAGAAACTGAGTTTTTCAACAGTTTCAAAAGCCTACGAAATCTTTTCGTACAAGCCGATTTCTGCGTCTTTGACTGTCCTCTAAAAATTGTCGCGGTGCATGGAACTCGATCGCCAATATTATGCTCACAAAAGCTGCACCTAAAACCCTGCGTTGGCAACGTTCTAAATATTCGCCGCTGGCACGACAAATAGACATTTTTGCAGCGGCGGGAAAGTTTATGTTTTTTTTGTGGTGGGATGGACTGCTGCAAAATAATTCTCCTCATACTAGAAGAATTAGGGCTCATTGGTTGGTCAATACTTTGCTGAACTTAGGCCCGACGTTTATTAAAATCGGGCAGTCTCTCTCGACTCGGGCGGATTTGCTGCCGCTTGAGTATGTGAAGGAACTCGAACAGTTGCAGGATCGGGTTCCTCAGTTTAGTTCCGAAGAGGCGATCGCTCTTGTAGAATCAGAGTTAGGCAAGGATATTTACGCTTTGTACCGCGATTTTGACCCGTTGCCGATCGCTGCTGCAAGTCTAGGACAGGTACACAAAGCGAGGCTGCACACCGGGGAAGATGTGATTGTAAAGGTGCAGCGTCCGGGTTTGGAAAGTTTATTTGATTTAGATGTGAAGGCGGTGCGCCAAGTGATGCGTTTTTGCGATCGCTATTTTCCTGGAACGCGCAAGTACGGCCTGGAATCTATTTATCACGAGTTTTTTAAGATTTTATATCAAGAAATTGACTACGTGCAAGAAGGTAAAAATTCCGATCGCTTTAGCCATAATTTTCGAGAATATCCTCAAGTTATTGTCCCGAAAGTATACTGGCAATACACTACTAAAAAAGTGCTGACTCTAGAATACGCACCAGGCATTAAGGTGGACGACCGCATTAGTTTAGAGGCGATTGGAGTAGATATTACGAAGCTCAATCAACTAGGAATTTGCTGTTATTTGAAACAGTTGTTAATAGACGGTTTTTTTCAAGCTGACCCGCATCCGGGAAATTTGGCGGTGACAGAAGATGGCAGCTTAATTTTTTACGATTTTGGGATGATGGCTGAGGTTAAGTCTCTGGCTAAAGACCAAATGGTCAAGACTTTTTTTGCTGTGATGAGAAAGGATACTGACGAGTTACTCAATACTTTAATTACGATCGGCTTAGTTGAGCCGATGCCGGATATGATGCCGGTACGCAGGCTGATTGCTTTTCTGTTGGATAAGTTTATTGATAAGCCGATCGACTTTCAAGCTTTTAATGAAATTAAGAACGAACTTTACATCATGTTCGAGCAGCAACCGTTTCGCTTGCCTGCAGAAATGATGTTTATTGTCAAGTCAGTGACAACTCTCGACGGCATTGCTAGAACTCTCGACCCTAACTACAATTTCCTATTATGCGCTCAGCCTTTTGTCAAGAGTATTGCAGTGAGCAAGGGGCGGGGAAATGCGATCGGAGAATTGGCAAGGCAAGCGCGAAGTTTTATTACATATAAGTTACGGCAGCCGAGCAAATCGCAAGTTTTTATCAAGCGTTTGGAGCAGCGAATAGAAGATGGCGAGATGCAAATTAGAGTGCGAAATATCGAGAGCGAAAGAGCCTTAAAACGCATTAATTTAGCCTTAAAAACTCTGATTTTTGCCTGTGTGGCTGGTTTTGCGGTGTTGTCAGGTGCAGTGCTGCTGGTGGGCGGATACAAAACGGGGGCGATCGCAGCTTTTGCGGTTTCGGGATTCGGCGGCTTGTTTGTGCTGCGCTCGTTGTTAGACTTGTTGGTTAAGGAAAAGCTCGATCGAATGGTCGATCGATAAATATACTTGGAATTAATCATGGGTAATGGATCAGGACTCACGCACGGGTGGTCAGAAACCGGGTTTTTTAATCAAAATACTTGCTGAACACCCTAAATATCGGTTAAAAACCCGGTTTCTTTGTTCGGAGTGCCTAAGTCCTGTGGATAATATCGTTTCCGCTGGCATCGCAATAATAATTTTCCGATTTCAGTGCGATCGCCCTCCTTTCGCACATTCAAAAAAAATTCAGTTAAACTTAGTTTAAGCTAAATTATTCACCACTCGGCAATGGCAACCCAAAATCAAATTCTGGAACAGCTCAAAATTTTAGAAAAACTCTATAACCGAGGTGAAGTGAGCGAAGTTGTAGAACGAGCGCAAAAAATTATCGTTTACGAAATTGCCATTGCTCAACAACAAGCTGCAGAATTAGAAACAGATTTAAAGCAATACGAAACCCAATAGGAATGAGAATTAAATAACTTCCACAATCACAATTAAAATTGTAAGTTATTTAATTCGCGATCCATATCAAATGCCATTCCCTAAATTTTACCAAAAATTTAGGGCGGGAGAATAAGGAGATGATATCGATTTTGTTGAGTGGAGTTCTTTTTATCAAATGTGGTCTTCTATTCGAGAACGCTTGCAGATTCTTCTCTCTAATTCCCCAGCGTTGATTTAATAGAAAAAGATTTGCACAATTAACCAAGAGCGCGCTAGAAGCCGATCGCAAAAACAAAAATGATACCTAGCGTGTGGAGCGGGCTTTTTGCCTTTACCAGTTGCTAGATATCATTTCGATATCCGACTTAAATTTTCAATACCCCCAGGGGAATTCGAATCCCCGTCGCATCCGTGAAAGGGATGTGTCCTAGGCCTCTAGACGATGGGGGCGCGTTGCGTTTGCTTGTGTTCCGCACCTTTATTACCTTAACTAATCTTTTCCAATTTGTCAACTACTTTGCGAAACTTTTTTTTCTAGTCGTCCGAAAGCTCGTCGCAGTAGGCTTTGAGGATGGCGGCGCAATTGCCGATCGCCCCGAGATGAGCAATTTCAAAGCCGTGGGTGTTCTGGGTGGGGAAAGCCAAACAAGCGGCGCGGGCTACGTGGCCGAACTTCATGGCGATCGAAGCATCGCTCCCAAAACCGCTAATTACCGCCAACTGCACCTCTACATCGGCTGCTGCGGCTGCTGCGCGCAATTGGGCGTTCAATCCTTCATCGTAGACTCCGTAGCCGTCCTGAACCAGCAAAACCGGGTTTTCGCTGTCAAGAATCGGGTATTCCGGCGCCAGAGGGCAAATTTCCAAAGCGATCAGCGCGTCCAACGGCTGGCGCTGCGTGAAATACAAAGCTCCGATCGCCCCAACCTCCTCCTTCGCCGACGCTACCAAATAAACATTCACCGCAGGCTCTTTCAAACATTCCGCCAGAGCCAGCAAAATCGCCACTGAAGCCTTGTTGTCCAGAGTGTAGCTCGCGATCCAGTCCTTCAACCGCAGCGGGCGCTTGCGGTGCTTTCCCACCACCATCCGCGTGCCCGGTCGAATTCCGGCCTCGGCTAATTCCTCGGCGGTACACTTAGTTTCGATCCAGGCATTTTCCCACTTTAAGGAAACATCTTCCTGCTGAGCTTTCTGAGGAGATTCGTGAGAAACATGGCGGGAACCGAAGCTGAGAATGCCACTAATTGTTTGCTTGTCTCCGAGCAAATCCACCACGCCTTCGCCGTAAACCCAAGGAAACGCGCCGCCCAATCTGCGGACTTCCACGCGGCCACTCTCGCCTATTGTTTTAACTAGGGCGCCAATTTCGTCTTTGTGGGCGGTAATGGCGATCGACTTGGAGGGATTGCGGCCCTTAATTAGGGCGATCGCATTGTCCGCGCGATCGAGCCAAGCATTCACTCCCAGGGCGGCGAATTTTTCCATCAACCGCTGGTTAATTTCCGACTCCGCACCGCTGGGTGAGTGCAGCATTACTAATTCTTCGATTGTTTGGAACAGGCGATCGAACTCTAACATTTTTGAATTTCGTTTTTAGGATCGAATTTTGACATATATTAAAGCAGATTTACTCTCTATTTCCCCGGCGGTACAGTTAGTTTTAATTCAGGCATTTTCCCACTTGAAAGAAACATCTTTTTGCTGAGCTTTTTGAGGAACCTAGAAATGAAGCAATGGGACACAGCAAAGGGGGATTGAGTAACAAGATTCATGCGAGCGCATGGATGCGTTGGGCAATCCGTTGGAGTTTCACCTCAGCCCCGGACAAGCTGGTGACGCCAGAAGTATCCGACCAACTGCAGCCGTTGCTGGTGGCGAATACACTGCTGGCCATTGGTGACAAGTTAAGGCTCAAAGCCAGTTGTCAAGGGGATTTTCGGAGGTAGCTCAAAGAAAAAAGGTTC
>NZ_JAUBQW010000174.1:0-10950 GCF_036701485.1 Microcoleus sp. Pol11C3
AGCGGCGATGAATGATGACTATATGATGCAGATTCTCAAATGCTTGTGTCAAGCCTGATTAAGATGCTCTTACCCTGGCTATGATACGAATAAAAGCTTTTGTGCATATAGCTAAATAATGAATCAGTTGATTTAACAAGATTTAAACTAAAGCCCCTGTTAGTTTTGCCAGTTCCGGTGGAAAAGAAAATGAGTTGGTCGCTCAAGGGTTTAGAGTTGCTGTGGGATCGGGTAGTTGCCCAGAAAATGTAACCCGTTAAATGAGACTTGAGAACCTATGGAAGAAGTGCGATCGCCCAGTCGAATTGGATGCTATTAAGTTGGAAAAAAACATCTAAATCTAAGGGCGATCGCTCACCTCAACCATTGCCTTTACAAGACCTCCGATTTCCGTGGCTACCTTAATGAAACCTGTCTTAATCATAGGCAGAAGGATTCTTAAGGCAGTTGACTGTACACCAAAACCATATCTGAAGCATCACATACTTGACTTTCGGTGACTTGATTAGGCCGCGTTGAGTAGGCAATAGCCTGCATATGTTTTATGCGCGCTTGAAAAGTCTTCTCAAATGTGTGCTGTTGAGCAAACTTCAGCGACTTGAACGACATCGATTTAATTTCTTCCCGGTTGTGGCTGAGTTCTGCAATTTTCTTCGCCATCTGTTTAGGCTGATTCATTGGCACAACCCATCCTGTCTCCGACATTTCTGCAATTCCCTGAAATGCTTCGTTAGCATACCCAATAATCGGCACGCCAGCAGCCATAGTTTCTATGTAAGTACAAGAAGGATCGCCCTGTCGGTGACAGCAAACAAACAAATCAATATTGTTCTTAACAAAGGGGAAAAAATCAGTTTTAAAGTCAGGCACTCCGAGCATTTTCACGCAATCATTAAGTTGATTTGCAGCTATTTGCTGGTGCATCATCTCTTCTAAGTCACCAATACCACTGATGAACATTTCAAATTTCACCTTCAGTTGTTTGAGTTCTCTAGCTACCTCAAGTAAATGATCGGCTCCTTTCATCTTAATTAGGCGACCTGAGAATACTAGCCGCAGAGGCATATCTTGAGAGCGGTTTTCAGTGCGCCCTTCAATGTCAGCTTCTGTTGCTAACATATCTTCTCTGATCCGCGTGTCCAAGAACAACTGTGGGTTGCGATTGAGATGCTTGTATTCTTGGTAGGTAGGAGTGCCGTTGCACTGCAATCCATCTGCCATTGCGATCGCCTTGCGCTGCTTATATTCCTGACTGTAAGTCCAGATGATTCTCCGCAAGCGGATCAGGGGATTGCGCGTACTCACATTCACGATCTGTTTGCGAGTTTTCAGACTGTATTCGGAAACGTAAATACACGGTACTCCCGCTATTTTACACACTTTACTGATATGGTTCTGTCTGTATTCCGGGGCTGCCAATACCAGCGCACTCTGATGCTGATGTAGTAAAGCTGGGGTGATTTTATCAAAAGAAATTATTTCCAGTTTGAATGGCAATTCATCAAGTTTGAATATTTTTGCATCCATCTGGTCGTTGTCTTCTTTCGTTTCTTCCATCATCACAGTAATTGAACCAGACCAATACGTGGCTAACTCACGAACTGCTTCTATCAATTTGCGGGTCAGTAAAACTTCATTGTTTGGCAAAAACTTGGCTTTTAGTGGCTGTACGATTGTCAGATTGTTGTTAGTAAGCATAGGTTAGGTTCTCCCTGATTTTAAGTTTTTACTGTTGATGCGGTAGTGAATCTTGGCTGTATTTGGCAAGGGGTTTTGATCGCTCTATATAACAGACATCTACCGAATTTAAATTTCGCCGCCTGATACGAGAAGCATTTCAGACTCGGTTTCGGAGATATCTAGTACTTAAGATGGAGCCAGCAACTGGATTAGACCTGTATTATTTAAGGTGAGGTCTGTTTGATATGTCGCCATCATCTGCGATCTACGTATAAGTGTCAATAACCTTTTCCGAGCTTTACTCAATCTTTATAATTGAGCTGTCAATTATAAAGAAGAGCGCAATTTTAGGGTTAGTTTGGTTAAAATAAGGGCTTCTCTAAGTATTTCTGCTTAAGTAGAATCATTCAACTTTTTCTAACTAGCAAGAATGAGCGCGAGTTCCGAATACGGCAAAACCAATGCTTTAAACCATAGAGTTATAACCAACTTATTTAAAGTTTACATAAATACATATTTGGTAACATACAAATTATATTTTTTTACAATTAACAAGGCAAAGGAGAAGGGGTAAAAATTTTTTTACCCCTTCTCTCTCCGCTAATGCGAAGCCTTGATGCTGAACTTTTCTTTAATAAACCGGATATAAAGGTGCTTGAAAACCGACTTCACCACGCGGGGCATACCAAAGTCGATCGGCATCATGCTTTCCGGCAACTTCCAATCCGAAACTTTGAGAGTTTCTGGCTGCAAAAGCGGAAAATCAATCGCTTCTAAATTCGAGCAAAGTCCCAATCTCATCGCCGCAGCTACAGTGGGAACCGTCGCCGCATCAGCATTAATAATTTCAACTAAAGTTCTGTCCAAAGCAAACACATCATTAGACGCTGCCAAAATTCCCAAAAACTTAGGTTCGCCGCCGCTTGGCCCGTTACCTTCGTGACCAATAATTCCATCCAAAATCGTCAAGTTTGGGTTAATTGCCCGGGCAGTTTCTACCAGCATTTCACCGAATCTGGCGGTATCTTTGCCAGCTTCCATGTGCCACCAAGCCTTCATTTTGCCGGGGACGCAGCCGAACAAATTTTTTACGCCCATGGTCACCGTTAATTGAACGTGAGATTTTAGTTTTGGTAAATTAATCACTACATCCGCTTCCATTGCTTCTTTGCAAATTCGCAGATGATTGAAATCTTCGCTGACAGTTTCGTAGCGTTTGCCTTGAAACTCAACTACTGGCAAATTCAGTTCTTCCAACAGTGGTAAATAACCGTTGGCTTTGGCTACACCCATGGCGCTACCAAAAGCTGGACTATCACCTAAAAATGGTTTTCCTCCCGCTTCAATCACCATTTTAGCGACGCAGTAAACCAATTCCGGGCGGGTGACGCATTCTTTTGTAGGGCGAGAACCGGTGAGGAGATTGGGTTTGAGTAAAACCCGATCGCCAGATTTGACAAAAGCCGAGATTCCGCCCCAGGGTGCGAGCAAACTTTCTAAAGATGTTTGCAAGATTTGGCGATCGTATGAGTTGGCACGAATTAAACTAACAGCAGACATAATTATGAATTAATTTGTAATTGGCGATCGATTGGGAATAATCTCAATGTAACGCACGCAAGGATCACCCTGCTTAGGGCGATCCGCGCGCACCTTACCAAGAATAATCTCAATACAAATGAGTCCTAAGTATCCATCGGCAATCTACCAACAGCAGCCCGCTGCATGGTACTAACTCGCAGCGAGTTAGAGAATACTCCTTGACCTTGCAGTTCAGGGATAGCAGGTTTAACTTCAACTTTCACCAAACGGGCAGTGCAGATAAAAACCGTTTGATCGACTAAATGAAAAGTCAACCAAGGTTGATTTAACAAATGCAGCACTTCCTCTTGAAATTCTTGTGCAGGCATCGGGATAGTAAATGTTTCCGTGTGACCTTCCACATAATGAAATGTCACTTGAGTTGTGTTCTCTTTATCTTGAGTTAATTTGCCAAAAGAACCTGCGCGCATAAATCTTGCTCCCAAACTTTAGACTATAAAAAAATTCAGAATTAAATCTAAAAAATTGAATTCTGAATTCTTTAATTTTAACCTGTGACAGCCATTAGGCTGAACTCAGAAGACAGAATGCTGAATTAAATCAAGTTCAGCCTTCTAGTTTCTAGCTGATACCTTCGATATCCTAAACGTTAGCAGAAGATACTGGCATCGCACTCATTTTCTCTAAATCTAGAACTTTTGCCAAGTCTTCTGCACTCATTAAACCCCGTTCTAGCACAATTTGCCGCAAAGATTTGCCTGTTTCTAGAGATTCTTTAGCGACAGCGGCGGCGTTGAGATAGCCGATGTGAGTGTTGAGGGCGGTAACGAGGGCGAGACTGCCTTCTGCGTAAGCGAGACACCGATCGCCCTTAGCTTCAATTTTGGCGAGGCATTGTGTAGTCAAAGCGCTGATGGTATTGCCCAAAATTTCGATGCTGTGAATGAGATTATAGGCAATCAGGGGCATCATCACGTTCAATTCTAATTGTCCCGCTTGGGCGGCCAGGGCGATCGCGCTATCATAACCCATAACTTGAAAACAAACCATCGATGTCATTTCTGCCATCACAGGATTGTATTTTCCCGGCATAATTGACGAACCAGGTTGCACAGCAGGCAGTTGAATTTCTTTCAAACCCGTTTTCGGCCCGGAGTCCATCAAACGCAAGTCGTGAGAGATTTTAACGCAATCCTGAGCGAGATTTCGCAGTGCACCGGACACATTTACAAACGGTGCCATACTCTGCATAGCAGCCATTAAATGCCTTGCTGGTTTTAGGGGGTGGTCGATTAATTCTGAGAGAATTTCAGCAACTTTTTGAGAGTATTCAGGGTGAGTATTTAACCCTGTTCCTGCCGCACTTCCCCCCAGTCCCAGCGATGTCAAATCATCGGATGCCCTGTCAATTCTCAAGGTATGTTCTCTGAGAATTTGCGCCCAAGCGCCGAAGGTATCGCCGAGTCGAACTGGCACAGCATCTTGTAGGTGAGTGCGGCCAGATTTAACAATATCTTTGAATTCTTCTGCTTTGTTTTCTAGGGCGACTACGGCATCCGATAAAGCCGGAAACAGAGTTTTTTCTAACGCCAACAATCCGCCGATCCGAATTGCAGTCGGAATCACATCATTTGTCGATTGACCGTAGTTTACATGATCGTTGGGACTAACGCGCTTGTAGTTACCTTTTTCCTCGCCCATAATTTCCAAAGCGCGATTTGAAAGAACTTCATTAACATTCATGTGGTGAGAAGTTCCGGCGCCGGCTTGGTAGACATCAACTACAAATTGGTCGCGCAATTTGCCCGCTAGGATTTCATCTGCTGCTTGGACAATTGCTTGACTGATGTCTTCGGGAATGCAGCCGAGTTCGCCATTGGCGATCGCCGTTGCTTTTTTAATTAAAACACAAGCATCAACGTATGTTGATAAAGGCTTAATGCCGCTGATCGGGAAATTTTCAATAGCCCTTAGAGTTTGGATGCCGTAGTAGGCATTAGATGGGATTTGTTTGTCTCCCATCGAGTCGCTTTCGGTGCGGTAGCTGAGGGTTGGGTGTTCGCTCATATCGCCTTGTTTGTGATAATTGGGAATTGGGATTTTTTTTAACACTGCTGACTGTCACTGCTGTTTGACCGCACCTGCGTGTCCCGTAAAACAGCAGTCACAATTGTAAATAATTATCTCACACTCCGAGTTAAATCTCAAAGCTCAAATTTTAAATTAAGATTTTTCCCCTAAATTTTTGCAAGAGTATTTGTGAACTCCGAGTTTTTTCTTTCGCCTAATTCTTTACTTTATTAGATAAAATCTGCCTGTTTAACAAGAAAGATTAAACCATGCTTGTGATTTTTGTAACAAAAATTCAAATTACCAAGTGGGGAAAGTTGTTATAGTTGATAGCACAAACAATTTTGCAGCAGGCGAATTGCCAAAAATTATGCCGCGTTACCAAACCCTAGATAATGTTCCTAACCTCCAAGAGGCACTCGAAGGAATAATAGTTGAAGATTTGAAAAAGCTGAATGCACTGTTGTCGGGCGATCGTAAATTAACCCGCAAAGCTGACCTGGTTGCTGGGATTAAAGAGCAAATGCAGGGACAAAAACTCAAGCAAGTTTGGGCGCAATTAGACGACCTGCAAAAAGCGGCAGTAGCGGAAGTTATACATGGGTCAGGTGGTTGCTATGATGCCGATGTATTTGTGGCGAAATACGGACAAGAACCAAACTGGGGAACAAGCGATCACTATGGATACAACCGAGAACCCTCCCTACTATGCTTGTTCTTCTACGGCACTGCGATACCCTACGATCTTGAAGAAAAATTGCTGAAGTTTGTGCCAAAACCTCAAGCAACTTCCTTAAATCTGGTTGGCGATGTACTGCCAGATAATTTTATTGTTCGTGTAGAAAAACGTAACTTTCGTACATCTCAAATAGAGGTATCCGAGTACGAACTTCCCTTGACAATTTTTGAAATGGAACGGGCAGCCTCAAAGGATTTGGAAGCAGTTTTGCGTCTGATTCAGTCGGGCAAAGTTGCCGTTAGTGAGAAAACTGCATTACCTGGTGCCGCAACTCTGAAAGCGATCGCCGCCGTATTGCAAGGGGGTGATTTTTATAACGACGAACAGCGCCAAGCTACCTTGGAAAAGGGCGATATATTCTACGAGGTTGGTAACATCAAATCCTTTGCTTGGGCCGCGATCGCCCAAGCGAGCAAATTCGCCGAACAATCTGGCAAAAAGCTAGTTTTGACCAAAGCGGGACAGAAAGCTTTGCAAGAATCACCTGCCAAAGGATTGCAGACAGCATGGAAGCGCTGGTTAAAAACAAACTCTTTTGATGAATTTCGCCGCATTGATGCGATTAAAGGACAAACAGGCAAGGGCGCGCGCGGCATGACAGCGGTGGCGGGGCGGAGAGAGGCGATCGCCTCCATGCTAACAGAATGTCCTGTCGGTAAATGGATTCTGTTTAGCGAATTTAGCAAGTATCTGTTGGCAACGGGCAATCGGTTTGAAGTAACGCGCGATCCAGACAATCTCTATATTTCTGAATTTGGGTATGGTAACTTAGGATATTCCGGCAGTCACGATTGGCATATCCTGCAAGAAAGATATATGCGCTGCTTGTTGTTTGAGTATGTTGCTACCCTGGGAATAATTGATGTTGCCTATGTCGATCCGTCCCTCGTACCCAGCGATTTTGACGATCTTTGGGGAACTGACGATTTGAGATTTCTCAGCCGCTACGACGGCTTAATGTCTTTTCGCCTGACAGCTTTAGGGGCTTACTGTTTGGGATTGACTCACAATTACACCCCGCCAGCAATTGAGTTCCGTCAAACACTCCGCGTACTGCCGAATTTAGATATTGTTGTAGCCGGAGAAGGCATCGCGGCATCAGATGCGATCGTCCTCGATCTATATACTAAAAAAGTTTCAGATGTCGTCTGGCAACTCGATCGACAAAAGCTATTTACCGCCATTGAAGCCGGATACCCGCTAGCAGAATTTCAAGAAGTTTTAGAGACAAGAAGTATCGAACCGCTACCCGAAACCGTACAGCAATTTCTGACGGATGTTACAGAACGATCGAATAGTTTGCAAGATGCAGGAACTGTCAAGTTAATCGAATGTAAAAACGCCCATTTAGCAGTGTTGATTGCCAATGATTCCCGTACCAAAAAATTCTGTCAGCTAGCTGGCGCTAGCACTTTAGCAGTTCCATTATTCCAGGAAGCTAAATTTCGCAACGCCCTGCGGCAGATCGGCTATGTCTTACCCCAGCGGGATAAATAGTAAGATCGATCGATTTTAGATTTTAGATTTTAGATTTTAGATTGTCATCAGTCAATCGATTTTAGATTTTAGATTTTAGATTTTAGATTGTTATCAGTCAACAGTCAACAATCAACAATCAACAGTCAACAGTCAATCGATTTTAGATTTTAGATTGTCAACAGTCAACAGTCAACAGTCAACAGTCAACAGTCAACAGTCAACAGTCAACAGTCAACAGTCAACAATCACCTGACGGTGCAACCGGAATTGATATTATCTGCGATCGCAACAACCTATGAATTATGCTCCCGAAAATGCTTTGATCGTGCAAAGCGATCGATCGATCTTACTAGAAGTTCACGCTCCCACAGCACAACAGGCGCGAGAAGCGATCGCCCCCTTTGCAGAATTAATCAAAAGTCCCGAACACATCCACACCTATCGCATCACGCCCCTCAGCGTGTGGAATGCGCGGGCGGCGGGAATGCCAGTTGAAGAGGCGATCGCAGCTTTGCGAAAGTATGCTAAATATGACATTCCTGAGTCGGTAGCGCAGGAAATCGAATTGCTTGGTACGCGCTACGGATTGACGGTAATTGAAAGGATTGATGCGGAAAATCCCGATTTACAACTGCGGATTACCGATCGCCCGCTGACGGAGTTGTTAGTGCGGGACGAGCGCGTAAAACCGCTGTTAGGTAAGCGGATTTCGGATCTTTGTTTTCAAGTCGAAGCGGGGAATCGCGGCGTACTCAAACAAGCTTTGCTAGCGGTGGGTTATCCGGCGGAAGATTTGGCTGGATATGTCGAGGGTGCGGAATTGGCAATTGCATTGCGCGATCGAACTTTGGGCGACTTACCCTTTAATTTGCGTACCTATCAAAAAGAAGCTGTAGAGGCATTCTATCAAGGCGGAGAGGTAAGAGGTGGCAGTGGTACGATCGTCCTACCGTGCGGGGCTGGTAAAACCATAGTCGGGATGTTAGCCATGAGTTTGGTAAAGCAAAAGACACTCATCCTCACCAGCAGTTTGACTTCAGTGCACCAGTGGCGCAGGGAAATATTAGACAAAACAAGTTTAACTGAGGATGCGATCGCTGAGTACAGCAGTGTCACCAAACAGACGGCTGCTGTCACCCTATCAACTTACCAAATGCTAAGTTATCGATCGAATAAAGATGATGAATTTCCACATTTCGAGTTGTTTAACGCCCAATCGTGGGGACTGATTATTTATGATGAAGTCCATCTATTACCTGCACCGATATTTCGGATTACTGCTGAATTACAAGCACGACGCAGGTTAGGTTTAACTGCGACATTGATTCGCGAAGACGGGAAAGAAGGGGATGTGTTCACGCTAATTGGCCCCAAGCGCTATGACGTACCTTGGCGGGAATTGGAAGGACAGGGATTTATTGCCACTGCTAATTGTACCGAAATCCGCGTCGCCCAAAATGAGGCGGAAAAAATGGAATATGCCCTAGCGCCCCGCCGCAATCAGTTTCGGATTGCTGCGGAAAATCCGGGTAAGTTGGATGTGGTGCAAAGTTTGTTGCAAAAGGAGGCGGGACACCGTATTTTAATTATTGGTGAGTTTCTGGAACAGTTGGATGCGATCGCCAAAATTACCGAATTGCCTCTGATTACGGGGAAGACAAAACAGGCAGAGCGCGATCGGCTATACGAAGCATTCCGTCACAAAGAGATTCCCGGATTAATTCTATCTCGCGTGGGCAATTTTGCCGTCGATTTACCCGATGCCGATGTGTTGATTCAGGTATCAGGAAAGTATGGTTCTCGCCAAGAAGAAGCGCAGCGCCTCGGACGAATTCTCCGCCCGAAATCTGACGGACATACTGCGAGTTTTTATACATTAGTCTCGCTACAAACTTGCGAGGAGGATTTTGCGCGACACCGCCAACTATTCCTCACCGAACAGGGATATAATTATACGATCGAGGTTCGAGGTGATGGTTAGTCAGCGTTGCGTATTCGTGTTTTTTATGATTTGAATAGCTGTATTTTTCTAGGATATTGGAAAATGGCGATCGGAAGCAGTTGCGGGCGATAATGCTCCGCATCGCTAGCGCGATCGTGTTTCACCTGTCGGGAAAAAATCTAATGCTCCGGTTGAGTGGCTACAAATAACTTTTGCATCACCACCAATATCTTTCGGTAGTCCACTCCAACCGGGTTGTTAGACCACCGCGATCGCCACTTGACGCTGTTATTGTCCGCGTCCTGGTTTGCAATCTGCAAAACCTAATGCCTCTGTGTCAAGGAAACTAGCGATCGCCATCTCAATGACTGCTTCGATTGGGTATTCAATTTCAGCAGCACGAGCAATTAGGGCAGCACGAATTCGTTCAGGAAAACGTCCTAAAATAACTTCGGCATCAGCGAGGGAAAGTTGCTCTTGAAGTTTGGCTTGCATGGCATTTACATCTCAGTTGGAATTTGGACGTTGTAAGGGGGTTCAGCAGCTCTTAGAATTATGGCTTCTAGCTCCAATAGTAACGCAGGGTTCTGCCAGTGAGAAATTGTCTGTACTGCAATCCGTATGTCTTCATCGCTATATTTATCGAGCCATGCCCACAAAAAAGCTTTGTGCCCACCACTGAAGCGACCTCGTAAGCTCTTGGTTTTACCGATGTAGAGCAATCCATCAGTTCTGTGCCTGATTGCATAAATGCCAGGACGCGCAGGAATGCTCTCAAACCCACGGGTCAAGGGTTGACATTGCTCAAAAGGAATGAAAGCAATCGCGTCTAGAATTCTTCGCGCTTGGATTTGTAGGTCAGAATCATTCGTTGGCATGAAAGCAAGAGGGCTAATTGCACAGAAATCATAATCCCACAAATTCTGTTACAACCCTCATCAACTAGGGATGGTTCCCTGCGTGATCGCACAGATTTGGCGATCGATCCCGAGCTGATTTGATCCTTGGCCGTGCCTGTGTTTTTCTAGGATATGGGAAAGGGGCGAGCGATCGAGTTTTACCTGTCGGTAAAAAATGTAACGTTCGCACTCACTGGACGCTAGTAACCTCTGCATCATAACCGATCAACTAACTCTCTGCGGTCGGTGTGCATGGGCGTTGTTAGACACCATTTGAGCTAGATGGTGTTACAGTTGTTGCATCATCTAGCATACGCATTAATAAACTTGCAAAACCTAGAATCTCAAAAGTTTTTATTTGATCAGAGGTCTCCAAGAAACGATGGCTGAGTGGATTCTTAAAAATACCGATTGCGCCTCGGTACATAGAGTGTGCTGCCTCCTGTTCTGCTTTTACTAAACTAAAAGTGAGCTTTGGTTCATTAGGATTCATAACCTTTGAAACCAGATTAACTCCTAGATCATAGGACTTACGCATTGACAAAAAACATGATCTATGCACTCTCGGTCATAGCATCACTCTGAAGGTTCGCCAAAAT
>NZ_JAUBQW010000175.1:0-10855 GCF_036701485.1 Microcoleus sp. Pol11C3
AGAACCTTTTTTCTTTGAGCTACCTCCGAAAATCCCCTTGACAACTGGCTTTGAGCCTTAACTTGTCACCAATGATCAGGGATTGAAACCAGGGCGATCGCCTTTTTGGCAGCAGCAGCATTTATTGCCGCAATAAACCTAAACCCCTATCAGGGATTGAAACAAGGTATCAAGCTCTTCCTTGCCCACCTTTTTGCCGCAATAAACCTAAACCCCTATCAGGGATTGAAACCATTTGCGATCGCCCTTCAGCGCATTGATTTAGATTGCCGCAATAAACCTAAACCCCTATCAGGGATTGAAACAATGGGAAAAATGCGAGATTTGCTAGTTTTTGTGCCGCAATAAACCTAAACCCCTATCAGGGATTGAAACGAATATCTCAGTCAGCTTGCCGCCGAACATCGGAGCCGCAATAAACCTAAACCCCTATCAGGGATTGAAACTCGCTTGATTCTTGGAGTTGCCACCACTGCATTAGCCGCAATAAACCTAAACCCCTATCAGGGATTGAAACTGCTTTTAATACTCGGCTTGATTGGCGGTTGGTTAGGCCGCAATAAACCTAAACCCCTATCAGGGATTGAAACTCAGTAAAGCTGCGCTTAGGAACTCTGCAGAAAGGTGGGCCGCAATAAACCTAAACCCCTATCAGGGATTGAAACTCAACGCTCTCATCAGTTGGCGATTTTTTTGAAGCCGCAATAAACCTAAACCCCTATCAGGGATTGAAACTATACAACAGAAAAATATGGGCAATACAGGATTTGAACCTGTGACCCCTTCCGTGTGAAGGAAGTGCGCTACCACTGTGCTAATTGCCCGCAGATAACCATCATAACATACTAACTCCCAATTTGCAACTAAAATTGCCAAAAAAAATCAGCCGCTAGTTTCGGAGTTAAAAATCGACATAACGTGCGATCGCACATTGTGTCGATCGCACTCAAATAAGCATCAATCAACCACCCACCAACCCGCCGCGGGGCCAACAAACCGCACCACAATCCACCAACCCACCAAAAGGCTAATCCCCGCCCAGCTTCCGCGACTTGTCCACCTCACAAAATCTTCGCTTTGGGTTTTCGTGATTGGCAGCCAGGAAACGATGCGCTCTTCTTTACCGAATTCGTCGCCGATCGACTCTTTGCGACGCTTAGCTTCACCCATAATCTTTGTCTACTAAATTAGATTTCAACTAGATACCTAACCAAATTATACGCCAACAGGTCATCTCAAGCCTGCGTCAGCCAAGTCGTATCCAAATAATCAATCCTCGCAAAAGGACTCAAAGCCGCTAAAACCTGCTGTCCATAACTGCGGTGAATCACCCTGCTGTCAAAAATCGCCACCACCCCTTGACGTTCTCGCACCGGCGCGATCGCCCGTTGCAACTCATTCAGCGCCGCCGGCAGCAAATACAACCGAAACCAATCCTTGCGCTGCTCCTTATAATAAGCCACACGCGCCGTCACCAAAGGATTTTCTAAAGAAGGTAGCGGCAAAGTTGCGATCGCCAGCAAATGAGGCGCCCTCAATTCCCCCTGATGTTCCCGCCAAAACTCCCACCCACTCACCAAAATCGCATTCTCGCCCACATCTGTTTTTTCAACCTGCACCCGAGAACCGAACTCAGAAGCCAAAATTGCCGCCAGCCGAGCCTTCAGCGGTACATCACCAACAATCAGCACCTTTAAACCCGCCACCGACGCGCTCATCAACAGCAAAGTCCGAATTTCTTCAATTAAAACACCCTGAAATTCCGGCGTATTTGGCAGCGGCAGCCAGTTGGGAATGTACAGTTGAATTAATTCGCTTTGTCGATCGGGCGAAAACTTAACGCTCGTCAATTCTGGCAGTCCCAGCATTTGCCGGAAGATCGGAGCCTTCGGTTCCACATCCACCGCCCCCCCAATCAACACCACAGGCTGACAATCCCAAATTTTGCTCAAAACCTCAGCCACCTGAACCGGCGCGCAGAACAGAGAAAATGAGCCAGCCTCCCGATTAATTTCCGCCCACCGCAGTTTTCCGTTTGTTTCCCACCGCTGCCAAAAATTGCTCCAAGCAGCCGGAATCAGCGAATTCGGCTCGATCCTTTCAAACAGCCCCTCCCATATCTTTTGCTCTGCCGTTTCCAGCAAATAGCACTCGTCAGGTTTCGCCGGATGCCGAAAGAAAGCCCGCGTTAGCATTACCCGCCCTTGGAGGATTGCATCGGCTTCCAAAGGCTGAGATTGCATTAAATCATTCCAATCAGCCGGTTGCAAATACGCCGTCAATTGCTGGCGCGTCCAAACTTCCAAGTCATCCACACCGTCGATAATTGTCGGAATATTGCTGTGAAGAGGCGAATTCGCCGCCAAGCGAGCCGCCAGCCAAGACTCGGGATCTGCTAGCATCAATCCTCGTCCATTGGCATTATCCGAATAAGTCTCGATCAACTTATCAGTTTGCAGCCACTCTTGCAAACGTGGAATTTCCACAGCTCTCAAATGCTCGATCACCCGTGTCGGCGCCACCAAAATCACAGGCTCCGGCCACATCAAAATCGGCATCAAATAACTGACTCGATACCGCTGTCGGTAAGCTCCAGTGGGAAGCCCCGTTTGGATCAGAGCGCTGCGCCCCAAGCGCAAAGCCCGCGCCACAAGCCGCGCCATCGTTAAATGGTGGGGCCAGTGCGGCTCGGAGTTCGATCGCAGGAAGCGGAGCAATGAGTTGTGGACTTCTACCTCAATCAATCGGTTTTAAAATTGACATTTCTCACTCAACATAATCAAAACTGGCCAGAAAATCAACTACTTTTTGACCGAGAGGCAAACTGAATTTACTGTGCTGATGATTTGTACCTCCCTTTCCAAAATTTTCGTGAGAATTCACCATCAAACTCTCCTGTCCCGAACTAATTAAAATAGTTTGGGTAGGTGACTCAAAAAACTTTGTTTGCTGACAAACTCCTGATATATTAGAGATTAAATTTATCAAATCATTTAATTTATTGGTAGCTGTACTCAATGCTTTACGCAACTGCACTATTCGTTTCTCCTCCAAATTTTGACTTTCGATATTTTGGCCGATAACCATAATATTTCTCTGAGTTTGTACAGCATCCTTAAAAGGGATAATCGCTAAAAAAGCTGCTGGCAATAAATGCTCATCGCTCTCAAATCTAAAAGTTAGAGTTGTGCGGCGGTAGCCGACTTCAATATTAGGAGGAAAATTCATTGCCCGGTAATGTCGAGCAATTTCACTGTAAACTGTTGCTAAAGTGCTGTTTGCTGAGTAGTCTAAAAGTGCGTCAACCACAATTTGCACTAACCCAGGCGTGTGATTTAAAAATTTTCTCGATTCTGACGGCGAATTAAATTTTTGAATCTGAGTGCGATCGCCTGCGGGGCTGAGGTCAACCCACTGGCAAGTAATATCATCTGCGATGATGCCACATCGAGGAACCAAATACAGTTTGGCTCCTGTTAAAGTTGCTCCCCTCAAATCAGCGCCCACCCAATCTGCATTAATCAAATTTGTTTCTGTCAAATCAGCGTGAACGAAATTAGCACTTCCTAAATTAGTATTTCTTAAATCTGCTCCGTTAAGGTTAGCTCCGCTCAATTTAGCACAGCTCAGATCGGCGCCGTTGAGGTTAGCTCCCGTCAAATCAGCCCATTTGAGGTTAGCGCCACTCAAATTCGCACTGCTGAGATTCACCTGTTGCAAAGAAGCTTGTCTCATATCAGCATTGCTCAAATTGACGCCGCTAAGTTCTGCTTTCGTCAAATCTGCACCGTGTAAATTAGCTTCTTGAAAGTTAGCTGAAGCAGCCGAAGCACCTCTAAGATTTGCACCGGAAAGATTAGCACCGCACAGGTTAGCTTCCGTCAGTTTTACCTCTCTTAAATCTGCTTCAGTCAGGTTTGCACCGCTGAAGTTAGTTTTGCTGAGTTCGCAGCGGACTAATTCGCTTCTAATTAGGGATGCTCGGATTAATTGAGCTGCACTTAAATCGGCTCTCACTAAGTTTGCTACATTGAGAGTAGCCCCGTTTAAAATTGCCCGCGAGAGGTTGGTACTGCTGAGTCTAGCCACATTCAGGTTAGCTTCGCTCAAGTTAGCTTCGCTCAAGTTAGCGCCGCTGAGGTTGGTGACAAATAAGCTAGCCCCCCTTAAAATTGATTGGCTGAGGTTGATGCGGCTGAGATTAGCTTCATTCAGGTTGATTCCTGTGAAATCTCTGTCGCCTTCTGTGTATCTTTTTACGAGTGCAAATCGTTTTAGAAGTTCATCAGCTTCCATTTTTTTACCTGACTGAAAGGGGAATCCGTTAACTTTTATATCCCATCAATATAAATTATCTCAAATTAATTTATAGTATTTACTCACCGAGCTGATAAAAGCTTTTGACAAACTCAACGACTGTATTTAGCGGCGGGGTTGTGAATCTTTGGGCTTTAATTGCAGGACTGATAGAGGTTTTGTTGACTCCCGGCAAATTTGTCAAGTTTCTGCCAAAGTCTGGGTGATAGTGAATCATCAAACTTTCGGCGCTGGAGTTAGACAGTATAGTTTGGGTAGGCGATTGGAAAAAACTTGACACTGGTTCGCGATCGATGCGAATCGGCTGAATTTTCATTTCCCCTATTTTTCTCATGGTTTTGGTCAGGGCTACGTTTAATTGCACTACCATATTTGAGACTCTGACGCCCAGGTTATTACCACTTTGGGGTTGAATCATCTTGATCAGAGTCATCAAATTTTTTTGAGTAAATGCCGCGTCGCTAAAGGGAGTAATGGCAACGAAAGCGGTAGGAAATAGTTGCTCGTCCTGTTCTATTCTAAATGAGATGATTGTGCGTCTGGAATTAACTTCGATACTGGGAGGATGGTTCAAAGCAGGGTATTGACGGGCAATTTGGCGGTAGGTAGCCGCGAGTATAAAGTTAGCGTCGGGGTCTAGGGGTCGATCGACAATAATTTGAACTGTCGGCGGTGTAGCATTGAAAAACCTTTGAGATTCTTCTGGAGTAAAGCGCTGAATGTGGCTGCGATCGCCGTTAGGACTGAGGTCAACCCAATCGCAGGTTATGTCATCTGCTTTGACATCAAACCTAGAAACCGCGTAAATTTTTGCCCCCGTCAGGGCTGCCCCCGTCAAATCTGCGCCCACCCAATCAGCGTGAATCAAATTCGCTTGGGTCAAATCCGCGTGTACCAAAGTAGCATTCAATAGATTGACATTGCTCAAATTTGCCCCGTACAAGTTGGCCCCGCTCAATCTCGCTTCATCGAGGTCAGCGCCGGTCAGGTTCGCTCCGCTGAGGTCAGCCCACCGGAGATTAGCGCCTCGCAAGTCAGCCCCGCTGAGGTTTGCCTGAGACAGATTAGCTTGTCTGAGTTCGGCATTGCAGAGGTTTACTCCTCGCAAGTCTGCCCTACTGAGGTCGGCCCTGTGCAAGTTGGCCCGTTCCAAGTTTGCCGCTGTTAGAAAAGCGCCTCTCAGGTGAGCACCGCTGAGGTCGGCTTGCTCTAGATTGGCTTCTCTGAGGGTTGCTTCTCTCAAATCTGCTTCGCTGAGGTTTGCACCGCTTAAGTTGGCACTGCTGAGGTCGGCTCTTATAAGTTCGGCTCTGATCATTGTAGCTTCGACGAGTTGGGCTTCGCGGAGGTCGGCTCGAATCAAGTTAGCAACGTTGAGGATAGCGCCGCTGAGGTTGGCTTTGTTGAGATTGGCACCGCTGAGTCTGGCAACATTGAGTTTGGCTTTTCTCATGTTGGCGTTTGAGAGGTTGGTGCCGCTCATGTTGGTGAGGCTCAAGATTGCCTCACTGAAATTAGCCCCGCTTAGATCGATCCTGCTGAGATTTGCCTCGCAAAGGAGGATAGCAGTAAAGTCTCTTTCTCCTGCTGCATATTTGGTGATGAGTTCTTTGGCATCCATGCTTTTCAATTTCCCTGATGTGTTAGCTAGAACAAAGCTTTGTTGTGCCAACCTTTAAACTAGAATAAGCATTTTTTGTAACTTGATGCAATATGCCTAGACATCTATATTGTGGAAGCCTTTTATAAAATCCAAAATGCTAGTGATATTAGCTTGAGCCAATTTTGTGCTTTCGGCTAACTTACCCGATGGTGAGTTACTTGGCTCGTATTTTTTTATCAGGCGCTTACCGAAGGCTGGGTGGTGATATACGCTGAGTCTTTGATCGCGGGAATTAATTAATATCATCTGTGTTGGAATTTGAAAGAAATTGATACTTTCGCCGATTTTAGGAAAAGAACTGGAAATTTTGATTTGGTCTACTTTGCTAATAGCTTGGTTGAGAGCTTTGCTGCATAATTGAACGTGTTTCGATTCTTTGACGTTAAGTTTGCCTGCATCGTTAGATTGAATCATTTTCATCAACGCGATCAGGTTCTTTTGAGTTGTGGCAGCGTCGTTAAAAGGAATGATGGCAACGTAAGCGGTGGCAAATAATTTATCGTCGCTGTCCATTTTAAAGGCGAGTACGGTGCGCCTGGAGCTGACTTCGATCGTGGGCGGCTGACTTAAACTCGGGTATTGTTGGGCAATTTGATAATAAGTTGCGGCTAGGGCAAAATGAGCGCCTTGATCTAGGGGCGAGTCAATCACAATCCGAACTGTGGGCAAAGTTTCATGAAAAAATTCCTGGGTTCCTCCCGAGTTCAACCAGCAAATTTGGCTGTGGTCGCCGTTGGGGCTGAGATCAACCCACTTGCAGGTCATGCCTTCGGTTTTGATGCCGAGCCGCGAAACGGCGTGGAGTTTGGCTCCGGTTAAGGTGGCTCCGGTTAAGTCGGCTCCAATCCAGTCGGCGCGGATCAGATACGCATTTGACAGGTCGGCGTGAACTAAACTGGCATTCAGCAAGTTGGCGTGGCAGAGGTCGGCTCGGCTGAGGTCGGCACCGCTCAATTTGGCTTCGCTCAGGTCGGCCCAGCGGAGATTGCAGCCGCTGAGGATGGCCCAGCGCAAATTGACGCCACTGAGGTCGGCGCCGCTGAGTACGGCTTGAGTGAGGTTGGCTTGTCTCAGTTCTGTGCCTCGCAAGTCGGCGCCGCTGAGGTCGGCTCGGCTAAGGTCGGCTCCTTGCAGGTTGGCTTGTTCGAGGTTGGCTTCTGTCAAGCACGCGCCGCTGAGGTGAGCGCCTCGAAGGTTGGCTTGAGCGAGGTTTGCTCCTCGAAGGGTGGCTTCGGTGAGGGTTGCGCCGCTGAGGTTTGCGCCGCTGAGGTTTGCGCCGCTGAGTTCGGCTCGAATCAGCTCGGCTCTGATCAGTTTCGCTCCTATGAGTATGGCTTTTTTGAGGTCAACTCGCACTAGGTAAGCGACGTTGAGGTCGGCGTCGGTGAGGTCGGCGCCGCCTAGATGGGCGCCGCTGAGTCTGGCGATGTTGAGTTTGGCACCTGTGAGGTTGGTTTTGCTGAGGTTGGCTCCGCTCAGGTTTGCTACACTCAGATTCGCACCCTTGAGGTTGGCTCCGCTCAAGTTGACGCCGCTGAGGTTGGCCTCAGTCAGGTTGATTCCGGCAAAGTTTCTTTCTCCGGCGGCATATTTTTTCAGGAGTTCCTCGACTGTCATGGGGGCGGCACCGTATCAAATATCCCCATTTTATTGCTATGAATATCGGTATTGTAGGACTGGGTTTAATTGGTGGCTCGATCGGGCTGGATTTGCGATCGCGCGGGTTTAATGTTTTTGGGGTTTCGAGTCGGCAGCAGACTTGCGATCGGGCGCAAGCTCGCGGTGTTGTCAATGAAGCCAGCATACACCTGTCTCTAATGGCAGCAGCGGATGTGGTTTTTATTTGCACGCCGCTGGGGTCGATCGAGCTGATCGTCCGAGAGTTGGTGCCCTATCTTTCCCCTGATACTATTGTAACCGATGTCGGTTCCGTAAAAACACTCATAGTGCAGGCTGTGTCTCCTCTGTGGCCGAACTTTGTGGGGGGACACCCGATGGCGGGGACTGCTGAAAGCGGAATCGAGGCGGCGGTGCCGGATTTGTTTGTCGGGCGGCCTTACGTGGTGACGCCGACTCCCCAGACGCCGGCGCTTGCGGTGGATAAGGTTGAGGAAATTGCGCGGTTACTGGGTGCTAAAGTTTACCGATGTGAACCGATCGAGCACGATCGAGCTGTCGCTTGGATTTCTCATTTGCCGCTCATGGCGAGCGCGACGCTGGTTGCTGCGTGCGATCGAGAGGGCGATCGGGATATTGTTAATTTAGCCCAACATTTGGCGAGTTCGGGTTTTCGGGATACGAGCCGCGTTGGCGGCGGCAATCCCGAGCTGGGAGTGATGGTGGCAAAGTACAATCGAGAGGAATTGTTGCGATCGCTCTCTATTTACCGCGACAGTCTCGACGAGTTCATCAGCGATATCGAAGCCGAAAATTGGCAAGCTCTGGAACACAAACTGAAGCTGACTCAACAAGCGAGACAGAATTACAAATTGTGATCCAAAAATTGCTTCAAACTGTCCCCGTCTCGATTATGATTTGTGGACGCCTATATATTGAGTTTCAATGTACACTTATTCTCGACTCAAGCGGGTTTTACTCGGTGAATCTCTCCCCACCAGCGCATCTGTTCACGAACGGCTGAGCAACGCTACAGGACTAGCTGTTCTTGCTTCCGATGCACTTTCGTCTGTTGCCTACGCTACTCAAGAAACTCTGCTGGTGCTATTACTAGCGGGGAGCAGCAGTTTGAGTTTATCGCTGCCTATTTCTGGAATTATTATTTTACTGTTGGCGATCGTGGCGCTGTCTTACCGACAGACAATTAAAGCTTACCCCAAGGGCGGCGGCGCTTACATTGTGGCGCGAGAAAACTTGGGTACTTATCCGGGTTTGATCGCTGCAGCTTCGCTGATGATTGACTACATCCTCACCGTAACTGTGAGTATTTCGGCTGGGGTGGCTGCCTTGACTTCAGCAGTTCCCTGGCTGCACCCCTATACGGTTGAAATGTGCTTAGTTTTTATTGTCCTCATCATGTTTGCCAATCTCAGGGGGTTGCGGGAATCTGGCAAGATATTTATGGTTCCCACCTATGCGTTTATCGTTGGCATTTTTATCTTGATTGGCTGTGGTTTGTACCAACATGCAACAGGTCACGTTTTGCCGACATTAGAAAATATTCCCGCTAAGGAACCTTTGGGATTATTTCTGGTCGCGCGTGCCTTTGCGGCGGGGTGTACTGCCCTGACTGGAGTTGAAGCCATATCAGACGGGGTGTTGGCTTTTAAGCCTCCTGAATGGAAGAATGCGCGCCTGACTTTAACTTATTTGGGGGTAATTCTGGGAGCGATGTTTTTGGGGATTAGTTACTTGGCTCATATTTATCAGGTGATTCCTACAGAACATGAAACCCTCCTTTCTGTGTTGGGAAAACAGATTTTTGGTGTCGGTATATTTTATTACTATTTGCAGGCAGCAACTCTGTTGATTTTGCTGTTGGCTGCGAATACGAGTTATGCGGATTTTCCGCGACTTTGTTATTTTTTGGCACGGGACGGGTTCTTGCCGAGGCAATTGTCGCTATTGGGCGATCGCCTGGTTTATTCTAATGGCATTAATCTGCTCAGCTTCTGCGCGGCTCTTTTAATTATCATCTTTCGAGGCAATACGAGCGCGGTGCTTCCCCTGTATGCGGTTGGAGTTTTCACTTCTTTTACTCTCTCGCAATCGGGAATGGTAATTCACTGGTTTAAGGAACGAGGTAAAGGTTGGCAAGTTGGTGCTGTGATGAACGGTATTGGTGCCGTGGCAACAACGGGAGTTTTGGCTGTAATTCTCGCTACAAAATTCCTTTTGGGAGCTTGGGTTGTCGTAGTCACTATCCCGATCGTAGTCAGTCTATTTTTAGCTATTCACCGACACTATCGGTATGTCGCGGCTCGCTTGAGCATTCAGGGCCTAGAACCGAGGTCTTATCTTCGCACACCTAGAGTTAAGACGGTGACACATCCGGCAGTGGTGTTAGTCGGGCAGTTGCACCGGGGCACTTTCGAGGCTCTGGATTACGCTCGTTTAATTGCTGATGAAGTTGTGGCAGTTCACGTAGATATTGGTTTGACCGATCGAGAAAAATTACAAGCGGCTTGGCAAGATTTACAGTCAGACATTCCTTTGGAAATTCTGGAATCGCCTTACCGTTCTGTTGGTGAGGCTTTGACACACTTTTTGACTTTGTTTGAAGAGCAGCGACCGGGAGTATATTTAACGCTGATCATTCCGGCTTTTGTGACGCGAAATTGGTGGGAGGGACTGCTACACAATCAAACTGCTTTTTTCTTGAAAGCGGCTTTGCGGGCTAAAAGAAGTCGGGTGGTAACGACGGTTAGGTATTTTCTTTAAGCGGATTTTAATTGAAAGTTGGCAATTTTTCGACTGTCAAACAAACTTATTTAGGACTTGCACAGCAACCCGGTTTCTTTCTGGAGGCTTTGTTGCTCAACCTAAGATTTATCGGATAAACCGGGTTTATTTGATCGCACAATCCTCCGTGTAGCGCGAGGGATATCGGTTAAAAAACCCCGTTTATAAGAGCAGGAGTGCGTCCAGGACTGTTGCTGTTACAAATATAATCACACACAAAGTAAAGTGGTCAGTATTTTTACTGTAATGATGTTATTTAACATTGATAACCCTCTAAAATTTTAGTAAGTTGTAAGGGACAAGCAAAAGCTATAGCCTTTCTCAGAAAGATGAGGTATCATGTTAATGACACTCACTCATGAGAGTCAAACAGAGAAGATATAGCAATCCTAAATGATTATCAAGACTATGATACAATTATATGCAATACTCGATCGTGAATAAAAAGATGAATAA
>NZ_JAUBQW010000176.1:0-10849 GCF_036701485.1 Microcoleus sp. Pol11C3
TTTTAATAATTTTAGGAATCGCGTATTAGCTTGCTTTTGTGATTAGATAAACTTATAACCATAAGTTCAGGAGAGCCTTCCAAACTATTGGGCCTTGATCGAATGGTTCATTACCCGCAATAAAAATCACGCGAAAATCTTCCTGATTTTTACTCCAGTTTAATTCTTGCATTGCTGAACGAATTACCCAGCCAGCATATTCTTGACCGCCGTTGGTTTTGATACTAAATAGCTTTTCGGAAACTAAATCTAATTCAGCAGTAAATCCAGTTAATAATCTGAAAAAACCTTCTGAGGAAGGTAAGCTGTCATTACCATAATGGTAAAGGGCAACTTCTAATTCTGGCACTTGGCCATCTTTGGTTACTTTAGTTAAAAAATTAACAATTTGCCAAAGTTGAGTACGAGTCTGGTCAATCAGTCCATCCATGCTATTACTAGAATCTAAAAGGATGGCTATCTGAATTTTGGCTTTAGCGAAAGCTGTTGTGGGAGAACACAAGATACTTAGGGTTAAAGCTGTAGTGAATAAAATTCGAGTTAGTTTCTGCATGGAATTGTCTGATTTGTTTATAGTCAGGACGGACGCACTCAAGGGGGGTTTTGCAAGGGTTTAAGATTCTTCGCAACACTTGCGAAGGACAGCATTACGTTTTCCAAATTATAGTCATTGGATAATAGATTTGATTGCTGGTGTCAAGTCACTTGTAACAAGATTTTACATTTGTGATTAATTCAGTTACCCAAAGTCAGGACACGGCAGTGCGGTTTCCCTACCATATTTTTTTGGGTAGGGAGACGGCATTGCCGTGTCCGACCTATGAGTGCAACCGGAATTGATATTAAATAAAAATATCCACAAACAAAAACCCGGTTGCTTGAATAAACCGGGTTTTTATGTATTCGATCTATTTCAACCCCTCCGCGATTAATTCAAGCTAGGAATGCCACGGGAATCACTAATTATTAGTGGGTTGCTGGGAGTTGCACCCGGATTAATTAAGTGGCTGTTGTCCTTAGCAGAAGTATTAGCAATTTGGGAAATCGCACTATTAACAGTCGTGGCCCTCAAAGGAATGATTGGCTGAGTTTGAGCGCTGGTTAGAGAACTCAACAAGCTGTTCTTGTCGTAGATTAGGATGTCATCGTCGGTTTCGCTAAAGGTATTCATGGTTGGGATTGAACCACCATTAAGTAACATATCACGGGCGGTAGTTTGGGCAGAAGTTGCTGTTGAACTAGCTGGATTAGTGCCTGTTGTTAATGGTGGGAGGCTGAGACTTGCTGGGGCGGTAGTCGTGCTGTTTGGCTGACTAACAGCAAACATGGCAAAAAACCCGGTTTTTTTGGTTTGGATGCGTCCAGGACGATAGGATTTAAGGGCGATCGACCTTACAGCCTTAAGGATGTCGCCACTTTAGCGCTGATGACCGAATTTTACCGCCATTTGCGATCGCAGCCAATTAAAGCTGAAGCGCTCAGAAAAGCTCAACTGGCAATGATCCACAAACAAATTTTAGTTAAAAACGGTCAATTGCGGGGAACTCAAGGCGCGATCGACCTTACTCAATCGGCACAAGTACCAAATGCAGATTTCACACACCCGAAGTTTTGGGCCGGATTCACAATAATTGGCAGTCCTTGGTAAATTAATTGGAGATTTGATATTCACGAGTGGTAAGGTTTAAGGCTAGACGCACCCTACATTGACTCGGGATTTGGAAAAAAGTAAATGTATCCCTGACGACTATCTTTTTATGTCATAAATTTGCTATGAATAGCAAAACTAAACACTAGCGGGGCAAAACCTGTGGGCAAGTTTGATAAAATATTCAATTCAGAAGACCAATCCGAAGCAAGCTTAACTTTAGAAGAATCCGTAGCAGCGGTAGCACTTGTGGCAGCGGAGGCAAATTCCCCTGACACGGATGCTGATATGTTAGAAAGCATACTTTGGGAATCAGAAATATTTGCTGAATACTCGGAAGATGATATGTCCGCAATGTTTCAAAGACTCGCCGGTATTGTCGCCCAAGATGGTTTAGGAGCATTATTTAATACTGCTTGGGAATCTATGCCAGATGAGTTAGTGTTGGATACTTTTGCAATAACCGCAGCAATGTTTGTCGCAGATGGCGAAATATCCCAGAAGCACGAGGCTTTTCTCCAAGAATTCCAGCAAGCATTAGGTGTGGAAGATGAGGAAGCAGCAGAAATTATTGAGGATGTAATTGCTGCTTACTCGGAAGTAGAGGGCGAAGAGTCTGATTTCGATGCCGCATGGTACGTATCTCCTGAAGGCAATTTTAGCGTTCCCATTCCAGTTGACGATCAACGAGGCGGTAAAATTGATGATCAAGAAGGCTGTGTCGCATTTTCAGACGACCTTGGCGTTTTGCTGAAAATTGATTATTTCCCTGTTGCGGGTGAAGTGGAACAAACAATCGAGTCGGTTGGCGAGGAAGGTTATCTCAAGTCTTTTCTCGACAATTTTGTTTCTCAGGCAATTTTTGCTAATGTTGCCAATTCTAAGTTACTCCACGCAGAATATTTAGAAGATGAAGAAGCTTATTTCGTGGTTTTAGATTTGCCTGCGGGTGCAACTATCAGCGTGCAAGAAAACGAGGGCCCTCTGACTCGGTTGGATGCTTACCGGGGACTTATGGCTTTTATTGCTGACGATTTTTGCTACACGGTAAGCTGTCAGCGAATTTATCAGGAGGGGGATGAATTGGGTTCCCTGGAGTCTGAAGTTGAGGGAATTATGAACAAGATTTTTGAGTTTATTGAGACAATCGAATTCGGGCCGATCGAATAAAGAGGACTTGTTTAGATGAGCTAAAAACCAGGTTTCTTTCTAAATGTCTCGCTGCTCAACCCTATATTTTCAGAGAAACCGGGTTTTTGGGCTAACCATTCTCAGGATATTACATCGTGTCCGGTCGATCGACCAAAATCCAACTGGTTGGTAGTGAAGACTTGAGTTTTCATTATTTGCCCTCGCACTTATTTTACCGCACTGCTAGATATTAGAGGTTTTTTACCATAAAAGAGTGCGATCGAGAACAGGGTTTTTTGACCCATTCTCGATCGCACTTCCAGATACATTCAGTCAACCACAGTCGAGAGACAACAGCAATTAGCTGCCATTTGCGACTAATTAGTAGTCTGAGCTTCCACCAATCTTTGCTTGAGTTCTTCCAGAGCACTCGCCCAGCGCGGATCTGGCTGCACCGAACCGGTATCACCACTCGAAACCGTTGTTGCTGACTGATTGCGGCGAGACTTGTTGTTGTCACCCCGACGGCGATTGCTTTTGCTGGAACCGCCACCTCCACCTTGGGTAGGAGGAGCCGACGAGCGCTGCTGTTGCTGCGGCGCAGGCACAGGCATAGGCACAGACGCCGATGCCGACACCAATTGCGGTGACTGCGGCGACTGCTGCTGATCTTCTTCGCCCTTCTCAGATTTACCCTTAGAACGTGGCAGTGCCTTCTCTATTTTCAGCGGGTTTTCTTTGAACATCAAGCCGTTGTATTTCTCAATAACTTGGTCGGCTTGTTCGTCGGTTAGCACCGTCACAAAACCAAATCCTCTGCATTTACCAGTTTTGCGGTCTGTAATTACCTTTGTGGTAACAGATTCGCCCTCCGGTGCAAAAACTTCTTGCAATTCTAGGCGATCGAGTTCCTTCGGTAGATTGCCAACATAAAGACGAATAGACATGAAAAATTCCTCCCGACTTGGATTTTAATTAATTTGCTCGAACAGAATTACCTGAAGTCAACTGAATATTGACTTCAGGCAAACACCACATAACCCGAGAATTGGCGCATTCCTCCCACCAACCTTGACAGCTCCCCCCACCTTTTAGAACAAAAAGATGATTTACTCTGATAAGGCCGGAACTTAACCGCCTATGCAGAGAGCTTTTAAATCTCAGGTTGTTGTGTAAACTTTTAGTCATCACTCAAATGTTTAGGCTATTGGCTATTCTGTATTACTTGCTTCCGGTGTTGATTCAGAATGTTTATAGCCAGCGCCGTGTAGAAATTTATGTCCAAGGATGTGTCAATTGCAAGCGATCGGAATGCCAGTATTCAGTTTAATACAGTGATGGATAAAATGGCTAACATTTTTTCAGCCAGTAATCTTACCTCGTTCCTAATCTCGCTCCTAATGCTGAGAACTACTCACTTACCCGCTATCCCTTAAATCAGGCCCGGCAGAGTCCGAGCATTCTTTAAAGGTATCACAGCCTTGGTAACAGAGCTAGTTATTTAGGAAGATTTCAGGCTGAAATTAACGGAAACTACATCTGAATCACTTTTGAGAATTCATCCCGCACAGCAAAAATAGCGATCGAAAAAAAACAGCCGACAAGCGGCTGGCTGTACTTGCTGTGTTGGGATGTTGACAATTTTTACGCAATGCCTTAAGGGATTTTAGCCAACTGAAGTTATCGCGCTATTTGGTTCAATCCAATTGATGTAAACCAATGTAACAGACCGCTGGCAAAAAAGCAACTTTTCTTTACAAATGAACAAGGAACAAGAGTGTAGGGTGTCAACCGCGCACCGAGAATATCGGGTAGGCTGCGCCACCAGCAACGAGCACATCGCCCCTCGGCTGTTTTGATCGAGGCTGCGCGTTGTTGTTCGCGACTCGTGCAGCAATCCGATCGCTATTCCTCACCTTGGGCCCTGGATAATGATGTATGCGCCCCAAATAGCAGCAGCAAAAGCCAAAATCGCAGACCAAATCGGATGTCCGCTGTCACTAACCCTCCCTCCTTGACTGCGGAGACTTTCAAGGTCGATCGCCACAGTAGCACCCCGGCGCAGCCAACCAGTCGCCACAACAGATGTTCCGATCAAATCGCTGGGGCGAGTCGGTTTCGGCCATAAAGAGCCAATGTAGCCAAACCTCGAAACATAATGCAACCTCACCAAACCCGTCGCCGTCTGCAAAATCAAATCTTGTCCCAGCCAATTATCTATCTTCGATCGACCCAAAAGTTGGCCTTCCAGCCGCACCGGTTCAGCATCCAGCGGCAAACTCTCGGGATTTGACAAAATTTCCGGCAAACTCGGCGAAGCGGTTTCTCGCGGTGTAATGTCCGGGAAGAAATAATTTATCCGCATCAAAGTACCGATGCTAAATCCGATCGGCAAACAGCCCCAAAGAATCGATCGATCGCCCCAAAGCCAATCCAACTGCCAAAAACTCGTCCTCGAAAAAATCCCGCCAATCAGCCAAAGCACCCCGACTATCGCCAAACTCATCGGAATTCCAAAAAACGGCGCACCTTGTAAAAATAGTTTTGAGTCTTTAAATTCGAGTATTGACTTAAACAGAGACAATTTTCCTTTCCTGGGTTGTTCTTGCACTCCCGCGTTTGCCAAATCTAACTCTGTCTCCAGTTGCCAGAATTGAGCATAAAGAGCCAACAGCTTCAAACGCTCTCCCAGCAAAGGATGCGCGCTGTTAACCGTCAACCAATTGCGCTCGCGATTGCTGACATCCCACAGCAAAATCTGTTCTAGGGGCGCGTGTAATGCAGCAGAACCAAGGGTTACAGCTTGTCCAACGCCTACAGGTAACAATAGATCGAAACTTTCGAGGAAAAAGCTAGTTTGTTTTTGCTGCTCGATATTAGCAGCAATGCCGATCGCAATTTTAGCCAATGCCCGCGTCAAACCGTTAGGATTGCCCGTAATTTCCGCAGCAGTTCGATCGCTAAAATACACTCTGCGGCGCGACACCCACAACATCGGCCAGCGCAACAACTTATAAATCCCGTAACTAATAGCAGAAATTGCAGCGGCCACAAATTTGACAGCAGAACGCAAAAACTCGATCGTCATTAAATCACACAACCGCTCTTGCCAGTGCGCCACCTGCCAATAAATCAAGTAAGGAATCTGAATCACCAGCAGCGCCAGCGACATCGGCGCAAAATCCCAGTGAGAGATATGGGCCAACTCCCGCGCGAAAATAGTAGCAATTTCATCATCCGTCAACTGTTCCAACAGCCCCCGACTCACAGCAATCCGAGCAAAACGGGGCAAACAGCCGTAACTGAAAGCTACAGGAACATTCAGCGGCAAGAGTTTCAGCACCGGCACCGCTATATTTTGCTTGGTACAATAACTTCGCAGTACCCGACTAGCTTCCTTGCTGTGCTTGGATAAAACTGACCCGCGCAGGGTTTCGATGCCGCAAAACAGTTTCAGCAGCGCGTCTATCAGCCACGGAGACGAGGCCAAAAGCAATCCAAAAACCATCTGAACAAAGGGAGTTGGATCGCGGTAAAAAAGCTGAATCGGCGCGAAAATAGGCAGCCTAGTGAATATGTAAAGCTGAACCAACAGAGAATTAGTGTTTGTCAGCAGGAATTGCAGGACAAACCGGGCTAGGAAAAATAGGGCGATCGCACTTGCAACGGCTTGTATGCGAAACTCCAGCAACTTCAGCGGTTTGAGGGGGCGCGGGCTTTTCGCGCGCCCTGCTTCGCGCCAAGTGAGTTGGTAAGTATCTGGGCTGGCGACTCCGGGGATATCTGTTGGGGAACCGGAACTATTTTCGCCGCTAATTTCTGCGGTATCGGGTGCGGTTTCTGTAGGGGCGGTGCCCCCGTGCCCGCCCTCTGATGTGGGGCGAATGGGCAGTGTGGGGGGTGGAGGTGGCGGGGAAATCGGTTGCGATTTGGCGTTCCCAGGCCCTACAGTCTGCTCTAAAGGTAAAAATCCTGTTTTTTTGTCTACGCTTGGTCGTAGCGAAGCGGGGCGTAAGCCATCGCCCCCAGGCGTTTTTTTCGGCGATTTTGTTCCTGCATCAAAGGCGACAAAGCCTGTTTCGGGGGGAGTTTCTGGGGATTTTGGTTTATTTGCTGGTGGTTTTGGAGGGGGAGGGGGGGTTAATTCTGTTAAAGCGCGATCTGCCCAAGTTTTGACTTGAGGGTTGGGACTTTTGGCGAGGGATGTGCACAGGGCGATCGCGCTTTTGACATTACCGGTTGCTTTGTACGCAGCCACTAACCCCATCTGCGCGCGGATTCCCGACGGCCCATTAGTGGCGGTTTGGGTAACGGATTCTAAAAGGGCGATCGCGGTGGGGTAATCCTGCTGTTTCAAAGCTGCTAGCCCAGCCTCTAGAGACTGTTTTGCAGATGAATCCGCCGGATTTGGATTAGTGGGAGGTGCCATGACTGTGCTTTCGCTAGCGTCCTTTATTAAGATAGCTTGGCTGGTCGATCGATTACGGTTTTAACACAGCTCTATTTCTCTGTCACCAGTTGTTGCAACCTTTGCCGCAAGGTACTTAAATAATTTCACTAAAATTATTTGTTTCTGAGATATTGTACGATCGCCACGATCCGGCAGGGGTTGAAACCCCTGCCTCAAAGCTAAAGTCCTCTAAAGAGGACTGAAGAATTACGCTAATTTGTGGTTAAATACTTCCTTGCTCTTTTAGTCCGCGAAGGCGGACTTTGTTTGACAAGAAGCGATTTCAATCGCCGATTCAATCTAATTTTTGCTTATAATTAAATTAACACCTCACCTGCACACTTATGCCAATTGACGACGAAGATTTTGAAAGCGAATCGATCGGGGACGATCGCCAACTCCAACTCTTCACAGACAGGCACGAATTTACCCGCCGATTTGCCTTTTATTTAAACGAATACCCGCCCCGCGAACAAATTTTGTATTTTTACGGCGATGGAGGCAACGGCAAGTCATTGCTGCTAAAACACTTGCAGGTTAACTGCTGCAAAAGATTTTCGCCGCAGGTTTGGCAACAAAGGCGCGCACTCCCAGAATCACAAGCGGCCGAAGTTGCTAATTTCGTCCGCCACGCTGAACCTAAAACCTATACTCCCATACCCGTAGTCAGGCACGATTTCGGATTGATACCGATAAAAGAAGATAAACCGCAAGATAGATTTTATGGCTTGCTGATGTTGCGGCGCAATCTGGCAGAAGCAACAAAGAGATATAATTTTAAGTTTCCCAATTATGATTTTGCTTGTTTTTGGTATTTGCTGAACAAAGGCGAGTCTGATGCAACTCTCAGCCAACTTTTCCCCGATGATGTAATTCAATTGGTGACACCTGCCATTGAAACTTTTGCGGAATTTCCGGTGGTGGCGCAAGCTGTAGCCGTGATTAAAGGCATAGTTAAATTGAGCGGCATTAAGGGTGCGATGAAATTAATTCAAACTCGCTTGGGTGTCAGCGACGACAAGGCAGAGGAAATTCGCCGCCTAGATATTGATACTGAGTTAATCGATTGTTTGCCGAAATTGTTTGCTGGGGATTTGAATGCGGCAATGGCTGGCAAACACAAACCAGAACGCCTCGTCATGCTGTTCGATACTCACGAGAAATTGTGGGATGAAAAACGCACTTCTCAGGGAATAAATTTTTGGTATCAAGATGAGTGGTTTCGGCGGTTGCTGAGGGCGATCGATTTCAAAGCGGGGATTGTGGTTGCTGTTGCGGGGCGAGATTGTCCAGTCACACAACTGCGGTGGCCGAATGCGGCGAAGTTTCCGATTCCCGAAGATTATATAGATGCACAATTGGTTTGGCATTTGTCTCCCGCCGATGCTAGGGATTACCTGCACAAAGTGGAGATTGACAAGGCCGATTTGGCAGATGCTGTGATTAGATATGCCAGCGTCAATCCTGATGAGAGTTGGGAGAATTTGCAGGTACATCCGTTTTATTTTGGTTTGTGCGCGGATGTGGTGCTGGCAGAAAGAAGGCGGGGAATTGAGTTGCTGTCGTCGGATTTTGCGCGGATTCCGAAGTTTGAAAACAAGACTGCGGAGTTAACGGATCGGTTGCTGAGTTATGTAGATCGCGAAGTGCGATCTGCGGTGCATTCGCTGAGTGCTTGCCGCGCTTTTGATGAGGATTTATACATAAAATTGGGAGCAGGCTGTCACTTCCAGGCAAGTAGTGCAAATTTTGAGATTTTGACGAGTTTTTCCTTTGTGTGGAAAGAGCCGCAGCGGGGTGAAAAGTGGTATCGAATTCACGATTTATTGCGGCGCTTGGATGCGGATCGGGATAATCAGAAAACTCGCCGGGCTCATGAAGTTTTAGAGCAGCATTACCGGGAATTGGGGAATGCGGCTGAGGCAATTTATCATGCGAATCGCTTGAATTGGGAGCGGGGTGTGAGGGAATGGGTAGATGTGTTTGAAGAAGCGTTGCGGCTGAGTCGTTACGGGGAATGCGAGTCGCTGCTGGCAGTTAGAAGTGAGTTGTGGATTAAAAGTGATTTTTGGCTTGGTAGTATTTCAATATCGGAGGGAGATTACTATGCTCGGTTGGCTCGACACGCAGAGGCAAAACAGGAATATTTGGAGGCAGTTGCAGCTTGCGATCGTGAAATTATCCTAACTCCCAATGATTATGCTACGCTCAACAACAAAGCGAATGCGCTGCGATGTCTAGGTGATTTGCAGACACGGCTAAGTGAGTTTGACGCTGCAAAACTATCTTACTTAGAGGCGATCGCAGCCTTGAATTCTGCTTTACTTATTGCACCAGGTGATATCGACGTTCTCAAGAACAAAGGGATTGCGCTGCGATGTCTGGGTGATTTACAAGCAGAGCTAAGTGAATTTGAGGCAGCAAAACAGTCTTACTCAGAGGCGATCGCAGTCTTAAATTCTGCTTTACTGATTGCACTGGATAATAACCAAGTTCTCAATAACAAAGGACTTGCGTTAAGAGCTTTGGGTGATTTGCAAGCACAGCTAAGTGAGTTTGAGGTGGCAAAACTATCTTACTCAGAGGCGATCGCCGCTTTGAATTCTGCTTTACTGATTGCGCCGGATTATATGAATGCTCTCAACAACAAAGGGATTGCGCTACAAGAATTGGGTAGTTTACAGGTAAAGCTAAGTGAATTTGAAGAGGCAAAACTATCTTACTCAGAAGGGATCGCCGCCTATAATTCTGCTTTACTTATTGCACCAGATCATAACCAAGTTATCAACAACAAAGGGATGGCGCTGAAAAGTCTGGGTGATTTGCAGGCACATCTAACTGAATTTGAGGCTGCGAAACTATCTTACTCAGAGGCGATCGCATCGTTTAATTCTGCTTTACTTATTACGCCGGATGATAACTATGTTCTGAACCATAAAGGGATGGCGCTAAAAAGTCTGGGTAATTTACAGGCAAAGCTAAGTGAATTTGAAGCTGCAAAACAATCTTACTTTGATGCGATTGCAGCCTTTAATTCTGCTTTAGTTATTGCACCGGATTCTATAAATGCTCTCAAAAACAAAGGGATTGCGCTGGAAAGTCTGGGTAATTTACAGGCAAAGCTAAGTAAATTTGAAGCTGCTCAACAATCTTACTTTGATGCGATCGCAGCCTTTAATTCTGCTTTAGTTATTGCACCGGATGATAACTATGCTCTCAACAACAAAGGGATTGCGCTGCTCAGACTAGGTACAGAATTATCAGAGCCACAGGAATTACTCAAGAATTACCGAGAGGCTCTAGAAATGTTTAATCGATCTTTAGCGATCGCTCCTAATGACGATAGGGTTCGCAATTGGCGCGATTCGCTGCAAGAATCTCTCGATAATTTGGGTGAGGATACTGTCAGCAGTTAGCTCAAGCGCAAGGAGTAAAGACTCGACATTAAGGAGGAGGATGTGTCCAGTTAACATAAACCGAAAGCCCGCCAGGGAATGAATTCCACGGGGCTTTTAGCAAAAGTCCTCTTGCATAGGACTAATGAGGGCTTGCTGAATAATCGATCGCAAACTATGAATAGGAGCGACCGATATATTCAAACTCAACTAAAGATAAGGCTT
>NZ_JAUBQW010000177.1:0-10750 GCF_036701485.1 Microcoleus sp. Pol11C3
GAGATTTTTGGGTGTTTTTACTCACTATTATCCCCTGAATTTGCGTATGTGCCAGTTGGGGTGCGGAATGTGGGTTAAAAGATACGATCGCCCAACCAACTTCCCAGCCACAGCCCGAAACCGGAAGTAGCCACCAACAGGATAAACGTATAAAGCCCGCTGCCGGTGTGGATCAACCTTTCAGCAGCTACCATCCGTGCCACAACTCCAGCAATAATGCCGATCGCCGCCCAAGCCCCATAAACAGTCTTAGCCCCGGCGATAGCCAAGGCTTGGACGATCGCCCCCGAGCCCGCCCCAGCAACAACCCCCGCCCAGGCCCCAATCCCCAGCCCGATCGCACCTCGGAGCCCGACGGGGCCGCCAGAATGCACACCTACTTCCGCCGCCAGCCCGCACGTCAAGCCGACAATCGCCCAACACACGGCCGCCACCAACGCCTTAACCCAATTCCCAGAATGAGTTCCCGCCATCAATCCCACCACTGTCACCACTCCCCCTACAGCCACAACAGCAGCCACAGCCCGCGACTCGGCCTCAGAACTGGCGATCGCCCCCAAACCAGCCCCAACTGCGCCCCAAGCAGCCCCTGTGACCATTCCTCCCGCCTGAAAACCGGCGATCGACCCCCCTACCGCCCCAGCCAAAACTAACGCCGCCAGCCACACTCTAGGCGTTGCCGAACCCTCCGCCAGCAAAATCGCCGCCCACAGCCAATCTGCACCGCAGATTAAAGCCCACATCCACAGCGGGGCGTCTGATTCCGTCAAAATCCAACCGGTCAAAGCGTAACTCGCCACGGCGATTGCCAGCGGCCACCAAGGGAAGCTTGAATAGTGTTGAGAGGGCCGCACTTCCCTCGGCGCGCTTCGCGGTTTTGAGTATTGAGTTGAAAATTCAGTTTTCCTTTTCGAGGTAAGCTTTCGATAGTTTTGAGATGGCCCTGGTTGCCTCGCAACGCTGCGCCCTGGTTGCTTTCTTCCCCGCCACGCTTGGCGATTGTGAGTGGTAAATCGTTTCTTACTTGAAGAGTTTTTTTGAGTGAGAAATTTTTGGGTGGCGGCTTTTGGGCGGGTTTGACGGCGCTGGGAACCAGGCCTGGCGGCTGATTTTCCAGAACGCCTTCTCAGCGGCTTTTCGGGCGCAGGGGGCGGTGGCTGCTGAAACTGTTTTTCGATCGAGCTCGATGATTCAGGCTGACTCAGAAACAACACCAACTGGTGGTAAGCTTCATTAATTTCTGTTAATCTTTGGTGAGCTTTTTGTTGCAGGCGATCGTTGTTGGCAAACCGATCGGGATGCCACACAAACGCTAAATCCCTGTAAGCGCGCTTAATTTCTTCTAAGGAAGTTCCAGGCTCAATTTCGAGGATTTCGTAGCATCGGTTAATGTCACCCATAGGCTTCGATCGGCACTTGTTGGTAAATTTGCGTGAAGCGAAGCTATCCCGCAGGGAATCGTACTTAACATCTTGTACTATTCTCAGCCAAGCTGCACAGTCAAGCGATTGGAGATTTGATATCTGAGATTTGAGATTGGGACTTACGCATCACAACCTTCAGAAACCGGGTTTTTTACAGTTTCTGCGAGCTGTAACCAAGTATGATGCAAAAAGCCCGGTTTCTGACAACCCGTGCTTTTACCTCTGGCGAGTCATAGAACATAACATCCAAGATTTCTCTCTTTGACTGAGTAGGCGGTCTGGTTTTCTTGTTTCGTGGTAATAATGGCTCGATGAGTTCCCACTCTTTATCGGTTAAGCTGCGGGAGTACGACATTTTTTTCTGATCTTAGCTCATCATCACAGATCCCAAATGGGTTCTATAAGCTTTACAGCTATTTAGGTGTACCTCACCAAAGCGTGAATTGCTATATACTGGAGAAGACAATTCGCCCTCAAAGAGCACTATCATAATTGTACTATTGAACTAAGAATAAATGGCTCATGCTTCCTTTTACATCTCGTATTGTATGCCAAACTTTACTTTTATTGAGTGGGTTAGATATCCCAGCTACAGCAACCTAAGTCTGGATTGGTGCGGGACGAATTACTGATGGTATTGGACAAGGAGGCTCGGTTAAACTGAAACTAAAGATTGACGGCAATAATGTCCGATCAATATACGGGTTTCATTTGAATGGTACTATCTATGAGGGAACGATTAGTACAAAATTTGCTCATGGGCGGTTGAGACAGTTTTCACAAGATTTGTGTGTAACTTTAAACCTAATCCCACCCAAGCCAACAATTTTATATTGACCGCAGCGAACAAATAAATAATAGAAATATCGAATGAACACTATCAGATATCGTCCAGCAATAAGTATTGGCTTAGTAACTGCTTGGAGCTTGTTTTACTGTGCAGTATCTAGCAACTTACCTATGCTCAATAAAATGGAGCTGGACATTCAGGATCATCTAATAAGACTTCATAAACCAGGGCTTATGCCCAAAGAAATTCTACTGCTTAAGATCAAGCAGCCTGCCATTTTAGGATATAACTTTCATAACTTATATAAACTGAATATTTTCTATGCAAATTTAGTGAAAAGCTTAATCAACAGTGGTGCAAAGCTTGTAGTCATAAATTTGCCTACTCAAATGATCCAGTACATTGATCTTGATACAGATACTCAGTTAGAACATCCCTTTCAAGAGTTGATTAGTAAATATTCAAACCAGATTGTTTTGGTGGCTCGTCCAAGTAACTTGCCCTCAGAAAATTCAGTCATAAATGATTATCATAATTTACTTCCTTTCGATAATGAAAGTATAAATCCCTCTATTCCCCCAGAGCAGATAGTAAGTTACTTCAGATATGGAGCACATCCACAAAGCTTAGACAGCCCAGCTCGAAAAGCCGAGCTATTTTCCAATTTTAGCTATGAAGATGATCCAGATATTAATATACATCATAAGGTTAAATCTGTGGCAACTATGGCCTTAGAAAAATTCTATATGAACTCAGGAAATATTAAAGGGTTTCAAAATATTACCCATTTACAAACTCTTTTATCTTTTCAAATGAACTTCTGGGGTTCTGCTGATACATTTCCTAGTATTGATATTCATTTTCAATGTCCTTCCTCTCAGCTAGAGATAGAACACTGTAATCCTTCCTTTGAACCCCAATCTCTTGAGAAGCTCCATGATAAACTTGTATTAATCGATCTTCCCGAAGGGAAAGGATTTGAAACCTATCGAGAACTATCTCCTTTTGGGGAGATGTCTGTTGCAGAAGTAGAAGCTAATCAAATAGCTAGTTTGATGACCAATTCATTTCTGACAAGAATCCCGAATTGGTATGACTACATCATCACAACTTTGGGTCTTGACTTCATAAGCCTATATATACTTAGCCCAGGCAAAAAGCATAAACTTATACCTGTTCACCTGCTGGTTGGCTGGCTGCTTCCGATCTTGGTAGGAAGCTATGTAGCTTTAAGTTTTATCTTGTTCTATCAAGGGTTAATGTTTCCATTATCCATCCCCATCTTAGGTTGGGTGGGAACAGGTTCAGGTGTAGCCATTTATTCAATTCTCAGGCAGTCTATCCAACAACAGCAGAAATTAGCTGAGCGACAGGCTGTTCTTTTGCAATCGCGGAAACTCCTCCATCGAGTCGCAACAGACATTCATGATGGCCCACTTCAAGAACTCAAATTGGCAATGGATAGTATTGAGCTTCTAGCCCTCAGTCATCCATCTCCCATGATTAACTCAATCTTAGATCGATTAGAAGCAGTTGGGCTTGCGCTTCGCAATCAGCTCAGCAGCACACGCACAATTGCAGAAAAGCTAGAGATTACACCAGAGCTGCAATCTGGACTGGATCGGGGGATACACCAATGGCTCCAAAAACTGATTAACTCAAGAGAATTAACCTTGAGTGTCAAAGAGCATCTACAACCCTTGCGAGAACCCAAATCTGATAGTGCTTGGATTGATTCGAGAGAGGATATCTTTCGCTTTTTTCGAGAAGCGATCGCTAATGTGATTCGCCATGCCCAACCTCCAAACGGATCGGCAACGCAAGTTTCAGTCTCGCTTACTCAAAAAGATCATCACTGCCGATTAGTGATCGAGAATAATGGAACTAGCCTAACCCCTATCTTATTAGATATTGCTCACAAGAAACGTCGTAGTGGTGGATATGGCACTAAACTGATGAAAACTATTGCCGCTGAGATCCCAAATGGGTCTTGGCAAAGGGTTCCATTAGAAGAAGGTGGGATGCAGGTAACACTTGAATGGACGCTGGAAACCCCATAAGATGATAACAAAGAAGGGTATAACTACCCGATCAACCTACGTTTAATTGCCTCCATGCAAACTGCGATTCTGGTATTAGTAAGTTGACCATCAAGCTGATCGACATTCAGTTTTGCTTTGAGACTCTGGACGTAGTTCTGAGCTGTTTTGAGGGATATATGCATCCGCTCTGCAATTGCCTGATCTGTAAGGGCTTGGTTACATAACAAGTCCAATACCGTTCTATCCTTATCAGTCAATGGCATTTCGTTCATTAAATTACGAGGAATCTTACACTGTCCAGCTAAAGCACTACGACCTCCTTCTAGAAAAGCATTCCGTCTTTCCATTTTATTAACGACAGCAAATCCCCCTTGATGTTCAAATATTTGCTTCAGGACTTGCCTTAAATAGCTTGGTTCGCTGGTATAGACGAGAACATTTAACAGAGGATGATGCTCAAAAATGTGGTGGAGTAGCGCTAAACCTGGCTTGGCTGACTCCTCGCCTGTCAAAGTCCCAAATTGTAAGTCAACTACTACTAAATCTATGTTCTCTTGCTGGAGTTGCTCAATCCCCTCTTCAGGGGTTTCCTGAATAATGCAGGAACACTGAGGCTCTATCATCCTCAAAAATTCACAATTATTTTGACCGACTTCAGGGTGATCCTCAATAACCAGAAAGCGTTGTGTTTGAGAACTCATAGTTTGACCGCCATAACTATTTTATCATTTCTTCAGCACACTCGTTTTCCCGACTATTTAGACTGGCTATCTAACGTGAGCTGTTACTGATAATGATAATCGTGAGGGAGGGGAAAGGCAAGTGCTACTCGCCTTTCCCCTCCTCTACTGTGTAAGCCTACAGAGTTACAATTTTGGCTTTATAACCTTTATGCTCTAGTTTTTGAACCTCTTTGTTAGCAGCTACACGATCTCGGAAAGTTCCAGCATTGATCCATTTTTTTTGATTAGCGCGGTGATACTGGACGCGGTATTCATGGTGACGTTGGGATTCAAGCGCAACTTTTGTTGTTTGCTTCATAGGCTGAGCATTGGCTTGGAGGGGAACAGCAATGCCTAGCCCAAGGGTAGCTATAGAGATGAGTGTAACCATTACCTTGTTCATGATTCAGACCTGTTTGGAGAGTTGATAGTTTTATTCTGTCATTCAAGCTTCCCGGTTGATAGGGGAGTAAGCGCAAATAATATTGCGTGTTTACGCAAGCCCGTTCAGAAAACGACTTAGAAGGAGAGCAATTTTTTTCGGTAGAGAGGGGGCAATCAGGGGTTTTAAAAATTAATCATCCCAAAGACCTTGTAGAGAAACCTTTTGAGATATTTTAGGCGAGCGATTAAAATCGACGCACAATAGCAAGAATCGTTGCAATTAATCTGGCTTACCCAGATATCTACTCCATACTCCACTTTTTTTTGGCATTACAAGAATTGGTGCAAAGATGAGCTACTTCAAAACATCAGACATCCTTCTGCTATAGCTACAATGAGAAAATACTTTCGTGCGATCGGGATCTGTGTCTGTGTCGGAAAATCAAGCACCCACCTTCATCTTAGTTGACGGTCACTCCCTGGCCTTTCGCTCCTACTTCGCCTTTGCCAAAAGTCGAGACGGAGGCTTGCGAACTACGACGGGCATTCCCACCAGCGTCTGTTTTGGCTTTCTCAAGTCGCTGCTGGAAGTAATGGTGGCCTATGACCCCCAGTACATGGCGATCGCCTTTGACCTCGCCACGCCCACTTTTCGCCACGAAGCCGACGAAACTTACAAAGCCGGTCGTGCGGAAACTCCCGAAGATTTTAAACCGGATATCAAAAACCTGCAAGAACTCCTCACCTATTTGAATTTACCAGCAATTACTGCTCCCGGCTACGAGGCAGACGATGTTTTGGGAACTTTGGCAAACAAAGCCAGCGCGGCCGGTTATCAGGTCAAAATCCTCACGGGCGATCGAGATTTGTTTCAATTAGTAGAAACCGAGAAACAAATCAGCGTATTGTATTTGAGTACAGATGAGCTCAGGCGATCGGGCAAAGGCAAATCCCAAGAATACGGCCCGGAAGCAGTCAAAGAAAAACTCGGTATTTTGCCCGAACAAGTAATAGATTACAAAGCTTTGTGTGGCGACAAATCCGACAACATCCCCGGAGTCAAAGGCATCGGCGACAAAACCGCCCTGCAATTGCTGGAAGCTTACAATTCCCTCGACGGAATTTATGCAGCCATCGACGAGATTAAAGGAGCAACTAAGAAAAAGCTAGAAGAAGGCAAAGAAGCTGCTTATCATTCTCAACGCATGGCGACAATTGTCCAAGACGTGCCATTGGAAGTAGATTTAGAAAATTGCCAGCTCAAAGGTTTTGATGAATCCGCCTTGATTCCGATGCTGGAAAAATTGGAATTTAAGACATTTTTAGGGAAAGTAAAGCAAATTCAAAAACGGTTCGGTGGCGCAGAAGAGCCATTGACAGACAGTGGAACAGGCATCTTGTCTGTTGCTTTGGGCGGGCAAGATGCCCACCCCACAATCAATTCACAGGAGAGTGGAACAGGCATCTTGCCTGTTGCTTTGGGCGGGCAAGATGCCCACCCCACAATAGATAAGTCACCTCAAACTTCTGAAAGTTCAGAATACGAAGACGACGACTTGTGGTTTTTTAGCCCCGCAGAAACTAAAGCCGCTCAGCAGGAAAACAAACTGCCAATTAAACCCAGAATAATTCAAACAACCGAACAGTTAAACGAATTAGTCCAACTGCTGCAAACCTGCACCGACAAATCTTCACCCGTGGCGTGGGATACCGAAACTACCGCGATCGAACCGCGAGACGCCGAATTAGTCGGAATTGGCTGCTGTTGGGGAACCGGTGAAGAGGATGTCGCTTACATTCCCACGGGACACAAAACCGGCACAAACTTGGACAAAGCCACAGTTTTAAATGCTTTGCGTCCGATTTTGGAAAGCGAGAATTATCCCAAGGCGCTGCAAAATGCTAAGTTCGATCGATCGATCCTGCGCTGTCAGGGAATCAAACTAGCAGGAGTCGTCTTCGACACCATGCTAGCCAGTTATGTACTCAATCCCGAAACCAGCCACAGCCTCAGCGAATTGTCAAGGGAATACTTAGGCATTGTTGCCACAAGTTATAATCAATTAGTACCTAAAAACAAAACAATTGCTGACATCAGTATTGTCAAAGTAGCCGACTACTGTGGCATGGATGTTCACACCACATTTCAGTTAGTAGGTAAACTGAGAACTGAATTAGATAAAGCTGATGAACATAACTTTCCCGATAAATCTTTGCATAAGTTGCTGCTGGAAGTAGAACAGCCCCTCGAACCAGTTTTAGCTGAAATGGAATACTGCGGAATTCACATTGATTCAGCTTACCTGCAAGAACTATCGCAACAGCTAGAAAAGAGCTTAACAGAAATAGAAGAAAAGACTTATCAAGCAGCGGGGAGAAAGTTTAATTTAGGTTCCCCGAAACAACTCAGCGAAATCTTGTTAGAAAAAATCCCCGATGAGTTTAAGAAAAAGTCTCGCAAAACTAAGACGGGATACTCTACAGACGCCGCCGTATTGGATAAATTGCAAGGAGATCACCCGATTGTAGATGATTTATTAGAACACCGAACATTATCCAAGTTGAAATCAACTTATGTCGATGCTTTGCCGCAGTTAGTGCGTGCGGATACCGGGCGGGTGCATACAGATTTCAACCAAACTGCAACGGGTACGGGAAGGCTTTCTTCTTCCAATCCAAATTTACAAAATATTCCCATCCGCACCGAGTTTTCGCGGCAAATTCGCAAAGCTTTTTTACCGGAAGAAGGTTGGCTGATGGTGTCGGCTGACTATTCTCAAATTGAACTGCGAATTTTGGCTCATTTGAGTCAAGAACCTGTTTTAATAGAGGCTTACCAAAATAACCGAGATGTGCATACCGTAACAGCTCAACTCCTGTTTGAAAAAGAGGAAGTAACCCCCGATGAAAGACGGTTTGGCAAGACGATTAATTTTGGGGTAATTTACGGTATGGGGGCGATTAAGTTTGGGCGATCGATGGGCAAAACTTCAGCAGACGGCAAAGAGTTTATTAAGCGATTTAACGAGCGTTACATTAAGGTTTTTGAATTTTTGGAGAAAGTAAAAAAAGAGGCGATCGCCCTGGGATACGTTACCACAATTCTAGGCCGCCGCCGCTATTTAAAATTCGAGAGCGAAAGCCTCCTGGACTTAAAAGGCCGCAATCCCCAAGACATTCACTCCGATAGACTTAAATCTGTCAGCAGAGATGACGCCCAATCTTTGCGCGCGGCAGCCAACGCTCCGATTCAAGGCTCCAGTGCTGATATCATTAAACTTGCCATGATTGAAGTACACAAAATTTTGCAAAACTATCAGGCGCGGCTGCTGCTGCAAGTTCACGACGAATTAATCTTTGAAGTACCTCCCGATGAGTGGGAAGAATTGCAACCGAAAATTAGAACGGCGATGGAAAATGCTCTGCCACTTAGCGTACCGCTGATAGTTGACATCCACGCTGGGCAAAATTGGATGGAAACTAAATAAAACAGAGAAATATGAGCCAAACTAAAATCACAATTTTCCCAAAAATAAAAACCTTAAGTGCAGTTGCTCTGCTATTGCTACTATTCGGATGTCCACAAAAGTTAGCGCCCAACAACTATGCTGTCAAGCGAGTTAGCGACGGCGACACGCTTGTTGCCAGTGATGCCGCCGGGAAAGATATAAAAGTGCGTTTTGCCTGTGTAGATGCACCGGAAGTCGCGCACACAAATGCTGAGAAAAATAGCAAAGCATCAGCACAAAAAAATCAATTTAAGTGGGGAAATCTAGCGTACCAAAGAATGCAGCAGCTAGTCAAACAAGGGGGCGGTCGCGTTGTTTTGACCGTCACCGATACTGACCGCTACGGCCGCAAAGTTAGCGAAGTTCGCTTGCCCAACGGTACATTTGCCCAAGAAGTTTTGATCCGCGAAGGATTAGCAATGGTTTACCGTCCTTACTTAAAAAACTGTCCTAGTGCAAGTATTCTGGAACAAGCGGAAGCCGAAGCTAAGAAAAATCGCCGCGGCGTTTGGGGAGATTCTAAGTTTGTTCCTGCGTGGAAATTTAGGAACAGTGATAAATGATGCGAAGAAGATCCTTCGATTTCGCGATCGGGTAAAAAGAAGGCAAATGGTAGGAGTACGAGCTAACTCTTGCCTTCGGAGTTTTGTTAGTCGAGTAGAGCCACAAGTTTCAACCGATTTGTATATTGACAGGGACAGGATTATGCTGTTGGGGTGGAATATGGGAACCTGTATCAGACATTTACAGTCTTGGAGTTACTCAGGTTTTGTTAAACCCCGTCTATACTATAAATCTTAGGTTTAGCTCCTCCGCATCGGCCCAGAAAGCGGGTTTCTAGATACCGATGCCGATCGTCCTAATTTAGTACAATACAATCAGGACGAGGTTCTGCTCCTACGGTCTGCAATCTGTGGAGTTTCCGCGATAGCTGACGCCAGATTCATCTAAAACCAGACATGAGTTCGATCGCACTTTTCTCCGACCTGTTTTTTCGGAAAAGTCAACAAATGTGATAGGCTCCAGATAAACTAATAGACTGCTGACAAAAGCGGTCTATTGCAATCACCCAAAATTAACTTTAAGGGACATCAATGAATTTCAAACATCTGGTTATTTCCGGCCTTGCGCTGATCCTCGGTACGGCAATTGTAGGAAATGCGATTGCTCAAGAACTGACTGAAAACCAAAAAACGGTTATTTGTCGCTTGAAAACAGAAGTTGACCAGCGGAAAGGCAACGCTCAAAAATTAGTATTTGTGCCGTTGCTGGGCCAAGTTCGCAAGCAAGTTTCATCTCCTTTTAGAGCAACGCTGCATCCTAATGTGGAGTATGTTTTTGTTGCCACTTGCGACGGAAATTGTCAGGATTTAAACTTATCTCTCAAGGATGCCAGCGGTCAGGAAATCGCTGTGAGTCAAAAAACAGGCGAACTGGCGTCAATCTCTTTTACTCCCCCATCCCAAGGCGAATATCAAATCAGTGCTAAGCCTGGGGAATGCACGACGGCAGAGGGTTGCAGTTTCGGCATGGGAATCTTCGTTCCTGCCTCTGCAAACGTACCTAATGCTTCTAAAATTCCTGCTGAGATAGCACAATTTCGACTTTGCCAGTAGGAGAACAGCGATAGAGTTGTGGGTTGCGAGTAGAGTAGAGTTTTAAATCAGAAATCTAACTCATAACTTGCAACTTATAACTCGCCACTTATATCGCAACCACCAAAACGGTGAGGACGTTCTTAATTACTGAAACCATGCCTTTGACTGGTTCTTCCTTCTTGCTTTTTTTTACTCTGAGCGACTTGTAAGCTGTTGTGCCTTTAAATAGGGTATAATAAAAACTTAGCTTAGTCAATCAATACAAAAATGCCAGCAAAAAA
>NZ_JAUBQW010000178.1:0-10554 GCF_036701485.1 Microcoleus sp. Pol11C3
ACATTTTGGGGTCTTATATTTTTCACTCCTTTCAAGTCAGTTATATCATACCTCATCTTTTCGATAAATGCTATAGCTACAGAAATAGATATTCAATTCATGCGAGCGAAAACTCGAGGAGTAATAGCAGAGATACAGGTACAAACTGGACAAACTGAAGCAGCACGAGCTACTTTTGCTAATGTCCTTAAAATTGAAAAACCCATTGAAGCTTCAATCTCCTTTATCAGGTTATTAGCCTTAGCAAGAGTAGCAGAAGTAGAGGTTAAAAATGGTCAAAAAGAAGTAGGAGTGACTACCGCTAGTATTGCCTGCGAAATCGCACAAAGTATGGATAATCCGATGGAAACAGCAAATGTACTAGCAGGAATATTAGTACAAATACTCATTGAAGCAGAAAAAATACAAGAAGCCAAAATTATCTGCGATCGCGCTTATGAAATTGCACAACAGATTAATGACAACCAAGAATACCAACGCTCGAAAACTTTTGGATTCGTAGCAGAAGCACAGGCAAGGTTAGGAGAGTTTGACGTTGCTCTTAGAACTTTGGAAACAATCCGTATGCCATACTCTCACGTTAATGCACTCAGAAGTATAGTACAGTTGCAGATATACGCAAAGCCACAGCAAATAGAGAAATACAAGATAGTTCTGAATAAAGCTGATGAATACTATAAAAATGCAGATGATAGTTCTCTGTTTTTGGCAAACAAGGTTCAGCTTTTGACTATTATAGCAGTGGCACGATCAACTATAGGAGAAACCGAAGCAGCCTTAGCCACGTTTGCCGACCTTCTTGAAGCTGCAAAAACAAAAGAACAAGGGGAACGCGATCAAGATTTCTCTAAAATAGCCATAGGATATACAGAAGTAGGAGAATTTTCCACTGCTATTAAAATTAGCAAAGATATTGAAGATGGAGAGCAGAAAATAAGCATATTTTTGGCAATGGCCTGCGAGCAGTTCAAAAAAGGAGAACAAGTTACAACTCTTGATATCGCCCTTGCAGCTAAAGAAAAAATTCAGGATGAACAAAAACGCTTGGAAGCGCTCAAGAGCATTGCTCAAATACAAGCAATTGCAGGAAAAGGTGAGGAGGCTCTAAGAACATTAGAGGCGATGCTTAACGACCGTAACACGCACTTACGTGACATTGCCTTATTGTTCGCTGAAACAGGCGATAGAGTAAATTTTAAACGCTTGTTAATTCCCTGTGCATACTACTTAGATACTGCTTATCAAATGTGTGAATATTTAGCGCGGCTGTATCCAGAGCAAGCATCAGCAGTGGCAAAAGTTTTGAGCGAATTGAATGAAGGGGAGCAATAGTGTGCGATCGCCCCTCAACAAACCAATCTAATTGAAGGCGTTAAGCGCCGCTATCCCGTAGGGCGATCGCCTACAATAGAATCAACACTCCTCATCTCAAACACCATGCAAATTGTTTTGCCTCCTGAGCTCGAAGCCCTCGTGCAGCGCCAACTCACCAGCGGCAAATACAACAGCGCGATCGACGTTATCCTTGCAGCCATTCAACTACTCGAACAACAGCAAGATATTTATCAAGGACGACTGCAAGAACTTCAACGAGAGGCACTGATTGGTAAGCAAGCATCCCAACGCGGTGAAGTCGTAGACGGTGCAACCGCAATGGCACAAATTCGAGCTAATTTGCGATTCCCTACGGGATAGCTACGCTTCACGCGCTACAGTTCAAAAGAAACATGAGTCCACAATTTCGCCTCACTCAACCCGCAATTCAAGACATTGAGCAAATTGCAGACTACATCGCTAGTCGATCGGGACTCGATGGAGCCGATCGCTTTTTAAGCAATCTTGACGCTAAATTCGCCAAAATTGCTTAATTTCCCAGTATTGGACGACAAAGAGACGAAATTTTACCATTGCTTCGCATTCTCTCTATAGACAACTATCTCATCCTCTATATGCCGATCGGACAAAATGTAGAAATCTTTCGAGTTGTCAGTGGTTATCGAGATTTATCCGCCCTCTTCGCCGATGCTGATGATTGAATTTAACTAAACAACGATCGCCCTTTTGATTTACCGCACCAAAAAAGCCGCACACTCAACATGAGAAGTCTGAGGAAAGAAATCCGCCGGCTGCACTCGCGCTAACTTATAATCCCCATTTTCGCACAAAATCTTCAGATCGCGAGCCAAAGTAGCAGGCTTGCAGCTAACATAAACAATGCGATTTGGTTTGATTTCCTTGATAGCTTCCAAAACCGCGCGATCGCACCCTTTCCTCGGCGGATCTAGCAGCACAATATCCGGTGTCAATCCCAAGGAAGGCAGCAAACTCTCTACAGTTCCCACCTGAAACTCGACATTTCTCACGTCATTTAACTCACCATTTAATGTGGCTTGTTCTATCGCCGCCGATTGCACTTCTAAACCTATGGCTATTTTTACTTGTTTGGCCAGGGGTAAAGTAAAAGTACCAATGCCGCAGTAAGCGTCAACCAAAACCTCGTTTCCCTGCAAATTCAATTCCCCTACCATCACCTCTAACAACGCTTCAGCCGCCTCTGTATTTACCTGAAAAAAAGTATCGGCTCTTAGCTGAAAATTCATCCCAGCAAATCTTTCTCGCAGATAAGAACGACCCGCAATGCAGCGAGTCTCTGCACCAAAAATTACATTTGTTTGATCGGGATTTATATTCAAACAAACCCCTACCAGTTGAGGATATTGTTTCAGCCACTCTGATGCTTGCTCTTCGAGTCCCGGCAACTCTCCAGTGCGAACTATTAAAGTTAGCAGCATCTCGCCGGTGCGCCGTCCGATCCGCAAGGACAAGTGACGCAATTCTCCTGTATGTTTCTTTTCGTCGTAGACTTGCCAATCCCGCCAGTGGATGTCTTCTTTGACTTCTTTTAACAAAGGATTGAGGCGCGGATCTTGCACCGGACACTGATTGAGATTGACTAATTTGTGGGTGCTTTTTTGATAGTAACCTGCTTGGACTTGATTTGTTGCAGATATGGCCACGGGATACGTCGCTTTGTTGCGGTATCCCAAAAATTGAGGAAATCCCTCGATTTTTCCAGTTAAAATTTCATCGACTTGCAGATTGCTAAATCCGCCAATCCTTTCTAAGGCTTGAATGATTTGATTTTGCTTGGCTGCAAGCTGATATTGATAATCTACGTGCTGCCACTGACAGCCACCGCACTTGTCGGCGACAATGCAGTTAGCTCGAATGCGGTGTTCGGAGGTTTCCAGAAGTGTGTCCAGCTTGCCTGTAGCATAGGTGGATTTGACTTGCACGAGGCGGACAAGGACTCGATCGCCCGTCACGGTATCGGGCACAAACACCACTAACTCACCAAAACGACCAACTCCGTCGCCGGTGTCTGCCAAGTCGGTAATCTCTATCTCAATCAGTTGACCTTGCTGGCAAGGGTTTGCCAATTTCGTCGAGTTTGGGGTGGGGAATTTAGATTTGGTCACAAGTAGTCATGGTAGGATTTAATATGGTAATGCAATATCGCTCTCTCTTTCCTGAGATAAGTCGTAGCGAAGCGGGGCTCCATCCATCGCACTCAAGCTCAATAGCAGGCTGTATTCCTGCTGCTGAACGTCTTGCTGCTAAAGCCAAGCTTCAACCTGCAAGTCAAGCCTGCCGTGAGTTGCCCCGATCGATCCTGTGCGATATGCTGTTGGGGCGAGGTAGCAAAAACTCGTTAAACAGTCAAAGTGTCTGCCGACATCAAAACTCTCTCTCGCAGTTTTTGAGTTTTTCCCGCAGTACCCTGGAACACAGGGAAACTGGCTTGAACATCAAGCATAACGTTTGCGGAGATTTACCCGCTACTTCTAATGTTGATAAATGTTAGAAGCAAAGTAAATCGCCCAACCAAGAATCTCATCTTTAAGCGATGAGAATGTCAATTAATCTTACTCTCAAATATCCTCAATTTTTTTGAATAACAATGAGCGTAGTTAGCCAACTAATTCTCCAAGCCGACGACGAACTTCGCTATCCCAGTACCGGCGAACTTCAAAGCATCAAAGATTTTTTTAAAACCGGAGAACAGCGGGTGCGTATTGCTACTGCGCTGTCTGACAGTGAGAAAAAAATTGTTGAAGAAGCTAGCAAAAAACTCTGGAAAAAACGCCCTGACTTTATCTCCCCCGGAGGTAATGCTTACGGCCAACGCGAACGGGCTTTGTGTCTGCGCGACTACGGCTGGTACTTGCGCCTGATTACCTACGGTATCTTGGCGGGTGACAAGGAGCCGATCGAAAGCATCGGTTTGATTGGCGTTCGGGAAATGTATAATTCTCTGGGCGTTCCTGTTCCGGGCATGGTCGAAGCTATCCGCTGTTTGAAGGAAGCTTCTTTGGCTTTGCTCAATCAGGATGATGCTAAGGAAGCAGCTCCTTATTTTGATTATATCGCTCAGGCAATGTCTTAATTGCTTTGGTGATTGCTTTCATGTATGTGGCGGAGCATTCGCGGGTGATTTTTGGGGTGATTTTATCTCGCAATTGCTCGCAAATGTTTCGCTTCTGTTTTTGGCAAGGAAAAGTTGACAGTTGACAGTTGACAGAATCAAAGGCAAGGGTCTCAGAAATTAACAGCGTCCTCACGGTTGGGCGCGGTTGCTAGTGTTAGGAAATCTGCTTGATTTCTGCTAGGAAGCAATGCAGTTTGAGCTTTCCCAGATTTCGAGAAGGTCTTGTCTTTCAAGGCACATTTGAAATAAAAAGTCAAGGGTTTTTGGGAGATATTGTTTTTTGAATTTCCGGCTGTCGCACTGAATGGATGTTTTGATCTGCGAGAGTTCTCTAAGGGTGGGGCAAGTTTGGATGTGATGGGCGATCGCATTTTGCCATTCTTCCAGCCTGCGGTAGCTGACAAACAGGCCGCCTCTATCCCGATGGTGGACGAAAACCACGAAAGCCCAGGATTCGACTCGCTTAATCAGGTTTTGGCTGATTTTGAGCAGTTGGGCGATCGACCTGACGGTGATGCGGAGCTTTTTCGAGGGTTGGATGTGGCGAAATAGTGCTGTCATGGCTGTATACTCAGGGCTTGAGAGGCAAGTTCTGTTTAGACTCAATTACATCTTACTCTATATCAGATTCTTATCTCACTTGTGCAACAAAATTTAATGGAAACTCAGAGGTTGCTCGTACAACCCTCTATCATTGATGCTGTGCTAGTTTGAGAGTTAATGTAGGTGGAAAAAATGTCAGCACTCTCTAACAACGCTGTGGTAGACAATCGGCAGGAATTGCGTCCCGTTCGCTTCACGGAGACGGGGCGGATGCGTTTGGGCAAGATGTTAAAGGCTGCAAGACAGACAATAGGTTGGTCTGTTAGCGAAACACAGTTCAAAACAAGGGGGTACGAAGAGGCGCTGTTCACAGCTACAAATCAACCCGTACCCAAAGATGTGGGTATCAGTGCCGCAACAGTCAACCGTTACGAACGTGGGAAGCTGGATAATTTGGATTGGCGATCGCTCTCTCTGTTATGCTTTGTCCTCAAGCCGATCGACCCGGTGACAGGAGAGGCCCTGGAACCGACAAATGCGCTTTACATCGCGTGCGAACATCCCCCATACAACGATGCGAAGCTCTACGACTAGATTATTTGCAGATAGGTGATGACTGATGGTGGTAGCAGAAGCTAGGCGAGAAAAAGAATACTTGAGACGGAGATTTACTGATACCGGGCTGCGGCGGTTGGGTAAATTCTTGCGATCGTGGCGGGAAGCTAGGGGGTGGAGCGTTCACGAACTGAGCGAAAAGACCAAGCAGCATGAGGCTCAATTTTATAATCTAGGGGGAGAGCCTTTGCCGAAAGTTTTGGGGGTCAGCATTGCAGGCATTTCGAGAATCGAAAATGGCTATTACAACAAGCCTGCACCCGATCTTCTGTGGCTGTTCCTCGATGTTCTCGAACCAGTTCACCCGGTTGAAAAGCGGTTGGTTACTCTAGAAGACTTACTGTTGATCGGAACTGAATTTTGGAACCCCAACGTCGAGGCGTAGGATTGACTTAATAGTTAAATTGGATCTGTAAAATGCCGGGATTTCTTGACTTTAAGGCTGTCGTCGATCAGGAAAAACTGCGCCCTGTGCGATTTACGGATACGGGACGCGGTAGATTGGGCAAACTTCTGAAAGCAGCTAGAGAGATTCGGGGCTGGTCAATTATTGAAACCGAAATGGTCACAAAAGAATACGAGGCCGCTCTGTTTCGGACAGCCGGAGATCCTGTACCAAAAGATGTCGGTATTAGTAATGCTACTGTTAGTCGCTACGAACGCGGGAAGTTAGAAAGTTTGGATTGGCGATCGCTCTCTCTGTTATGCTTTGTCCTCAAGCCGATCGACCCGGTGACTGGGGAAGCCCTGGAACCGACAAATGCTTTATATATCGCGTGCGAACATCCCCCATACAACGATGCGAAGCTCTATGACTAGATTATTTGCAGATAGGTAATGTCAGAACTCTCTAACAAAGCTGTGGTAGACAAAGAGCAGGAATTGCGTCCCGTTCGCTTCACGGAAACGGGGCGGATGCGTTTGGGGAAGATTTTAAAAGCAGCAAGACAGACAACAGGTTGGTCTGTCAGCGAAACAGAGTTCAAAACAAAGGGATATGAAGAGGCCCTGTTCACAGCTACAAATCAACCCGTACCCAAAGATGTGGGTATCAGTGCCGCAACAGTCAACCGTTACGAACGCGGGAAGTTGGATAATTTGGATTGGCGATCGCTCTCTCTGTTATGCTTTGTCCTCAAGCCGATCTACCCGGTGACAGGAGAGGCCCTGGAACCGACAAATGCGCTTTATATCGCCTGCGAACATCCTCCATACAACGACGCGAAGCTTTACGAATAGTTGATTGCTGATATCTGAGCTGATGCAACCACATTCTTGAGATTGGGAGTTTTGAACCGCAGATATTAGCGGATGAACGCTGATGTCATGTGATCTGTGTTTATCTGCGGTGATTGATTACCGATCGCCCTTTTGTTGAGCAATTAAAGCTTTAGCTTGCTGCCACAGAGATTCTAACTCTTCTGGGGCATAATCTGACAAAGGTCGATCGCACGCAGCCTCTACCTTCGCAAACCGCTGCACAAAGCGATCGTTCGTTCCTTGCAAAGCAGCCGACGGATCTAAATCGTACCAGCGAGCTAATTGAATCAACACAAACATAATATCTCCCAATTCTGACTGCTGCGCTGCCTTATCCTCGTGTTTGAGAGCGTGTTCAAATTCTGCCATTTCTTCGTGAAATTTATCCCAAACGCCGTCTACACTGTCCCAATCAAAACTCACTTCCGCAGCTTTTTGAGAGATTTTCATCCCGGCGGTGATCGGCGGCAAAGTGCTGGCATAACGGCTCATTTTCGAGGCTAAAGTTGGTGGCTTTTCCGATGTTGTGCCTTTTTCTGCGGCTTTGATTTTTTCCCAGTTTTCGTTGACTTCATCGACGCTGTTGACTTCGACATCGCCGAAGACGTGGGGATGTCGCCGAATTAGTTTTTCTGTAATGCCCGCAGCGATTTCGGCGAAGGTAAATTGATTGGATTCGCTGGCAATTTGAGCTTGCAAAATTACCTGTAACAGTAAGTCGCCCAATTCTTCGACGATCGCATCTTTATCTCCTTTGCGAATCGCGTCGGCTGTTTCATAAGCTTCTTCGATTATGTGAGGAATTAGAGTTTGGGGAGTTTGGGCTAAATCCCAAGGACATCCGCCGTCTGGCGATCGCAATTTAGCCACAACTTCTATAAGTTCTTTTAGTGCTGTGAGCGATCGACTTTCAGAATTAGACATAATAATTTACCTTTTATATCAACCGCGCCCGACGGTTATAACGTTGTTAAGGACTCCAACCATTGATTTTATTACTTCTTCCTTCTTCCTTCTTCCTTCTTCATTCTTCCTTCTGCAATGGATTTGCTAGATCTGCGAGTGGGAGCTGTGATTTTTGCCCTCTTAATTGTCTTAGGAGGGCGCCACCCGCTCAACCCTTTCTTTTTGAATCTTTTGTAAGCCGAGCCGCCCCAATCGCTCAGATAGTGGCTCATAGCGCCCAATTCTAGACCGATGTACACGGCTAAAATTTCGATGTGGTGTTCCCCGATCAATCGCCCATAACTGAAAACCAAATCCTGCCAATTCCAGCCTAAGTTCCCAATTTTTTGAGCCACTGCCAATCCCAACACTCCGAAAACCGCTATCCAGATAGCGAGGTACAAGATTCGCAAAGCAGTGCCGATCAGAGGGCCGTGGGACAAAAAAGAGCGGTGGCGCAGGCTTTTTTGGTACGGGAGCCAAATCGGTTTGAACCATCCCCAGCGCTGATACTGGCAAGAGTAGATATCCAAGTCGGGGCCAAACATCAGCCCGCCGAATAAGAAACTGCCGGAAACGAGCAAAGTCAGGTTGCTGCTGTGAGTTTGGCCAAACGTGAGGGCTGCCACCAAGGGCAAACTCCACAGGGTTATTTGATCGTGGGTGCGGCCAGAGGGCATTTAAAGTTTAGGATTTTTTTTACTTGATCTTTCTGAGTTACTGTGATATGATAAATCCCGGTGAGTGCAATTGGGTGATTAGCTCAGTGGTAGAGCGCCTGCTTTACACGCAGGATGCCGTAGGTTCAAATCCTACATTACCCATCCGATAACTCAATATCAACAGTTTCAGCCGTTTTTAGCCGTCAAGCCGAGAACGGCTGTTGCTTTTGACGGTTGACTGTTGAATTTGGTGACGACTAAATTTAACATTCTGTGGCGGATGTCTCAAAAGTTGGCACCCTATGCTAGAAAATTAATTTATTGATTTTCTTTTTTAGAACCTTGTATATGAAGCCTAAAATAACTAGCCCGATCGCGTGGCAGCAAGCTGAACTACTCATGCAGCCAGCGATGATCCGAGTGATCGACAACATCCGCAAACAATTAGAGGAGTCAGTCTGGACGGGCACTTATCAAGAAGTACAGATTCCAATTCCGGGCTATCAACTACTTTTAGAGCTTCAAGGCGAGCAAAGATGTATCGATATTTGGGAACTTTGCTATCGAGTCTGCTTTGTTAACTACCAGCCCGCCCACACTCAAATCCAAAGCCAGGAAGTCGTAATTGACACTAGCTTGATTGAGGATGACACTGGGGATGTAGATTGGAATCGTCTTGATGCCAAAGCCAGTCAATTAATACAAGAAATATTCGCCAATTTGGGCAAATAGTCAGTTGTCAGTTGACAGGAAAGCAGTAGTTAACAGTCATCAGTCAACAGTCAACAGTCAACAGTTAACAAAATTTTATGCTGATTCAACAATTGCACGACATTCAAGCAGCGGCCGGTGCTACTTTTGCAGAGTTAACAACCAAAGAAATTGTGCCAGTCAGTTTTGGTAACGACGCAGAAGCGATCGCAGCAACTAAAAAAGGTGCGGCTTTGTACGATCGCACTCACTGGGGACGCATTCAAATCTCAGACAGCGATCGCCTGCGGTTCTTGCACAATCAAAGTACCAATAACTTCAATATACTCAAACCCGGTCAAGGTTGCGACACCGTTTTCGTGACTTCCACCGCCCGGACGATCGACCTTGCCACCGCTTACGCTACAGAAGATGCCGTACTGCTGTTAGTTTCAGCCAACCGCCGCCGCCAACTGCTGGAATTGCTCGATCGCTATATTTTCCCAATGGATCGCGTCGAGTTAAAAGATTTAACCGATACAACTGTTGCTTTCAGTTTCCTCGGCCCCGAAAGCACTCAACTACTAAAAAAAATCGGAGTTACCGAACTAGAAAATCAACCTTACGCGGCTCACAAATTGATCAATGTTGCAGGTATGGAAGTCAGAGTTGCCGTTGGTAGCGGTTTAGCAACTCCCGGATACACGTTAATTGCGCCAGCAAGCGATGCAGCCCAGTTATGGCAGGAATTAGTCAAAGCTGGGGCCGTACCGATGGGCGATCGAGTTTGGGAACAACTGCGAATTGAACAAGGACGCCCCGCACCCGATTTTGAACTAACAGATGATTACAATCCCTTAGAAGCCCGCCTTTTACAAACTATTACCTATGACAAAGGCTGCTACATCGGTCAAGAAACAATAGCCCGGTTGAACACCTACAAAGGAGTCAAACAGGAACTTTGGGGCGTGCAGTTGAGCGGTGCGGTTGAACCCGGAACAACAGTCACAATCGGAGAAGAAAAAGTCGGCAAACTCACCAGTTTTACGGAAACTGAATCCGGCTTTTTTGGTCTGGCATACATCCGCACAAAAGCGGGAGGCGAAGGACTGAAAGTTCAAGTCGGATCGGTGTCAGGGGAAGTAGTAAATGTACCTTTCTTGAGTTCGTAGTTGCGCTCGGTCGCCTGTTGGCGCCGCAGCGCCAAAAACTTTTTTGTTGAGGTTGATTTGGGAAGGATGCTAACACCATAAATGGGTCCAAAGTCCTATCTTTAGATAGGGCTTGCTGAATATATCGATCGCACTTGAGGTAGCCTGGGTTTTGAGCGCGCGATCGAGAATAAAGTGC
>NZ_JAUBQW010000179.1:0-10470 GCF_036701485.1 Microcoleus sp. Pol11C3
CTGGCACATCTCTTGATGAAATTATTCGTGCTTATTGTGCATGAATAGTGTCTCATACTTATTTGAAATGACTATAACTGCTCTAACAATTCATCCTTAGCAATCAGAGTCCCGCCTTCAGGATTATCCGTACTACCCTGAGTGTGTATACAATAGGCGAGAATTTCCATCAGCCGCCGTAAATCATCTGCATCTAAACATTTGAATCCCGGCTTCTCTGTCATGTTTTTGTTAGCATCCCAATTTTTTAACAGTGTTTCCACAGCTTTTTCATAAAGCTTGTGGCGTGACCTCGGCAGTACAGCTTGATAGCGGTGAATCAAAGCAATGATTGTCAGCAATAGCGGATTTCTTGCCAACAATTTAATGCGGTCATTTTCATCCAGGGCTTTTTTAATGCTATCTTTGCGGCGTTGAGCTTTCGCCGCATCTGGAACGCGGCTGTCGTACCAGCGATTAATAAACTCATCAACCTTAGCATCATCAAACAGTTGTAAATGATAGTGTTCAAACTCCGAAGTTTTAAAAAAATCGCGTTTGTAACCAGCAGGGCGAGAAGTAATAATTGCCAGATTTTGATGATACTGCCCCAAAAAATTCTCAATCTGCTGCACCACCGCATAGCGCTTGGATTCTTCCACAACCTCATCCAATCCATCCAACAAAATCATCGCCCTACCGTCGGCCAGCCAATACTCAAAAAAGCCTTCTGGCAGCCGTTTCACGGACATAGTTTTCTCAGCAAACTGGCGGGCATAGTCGAGGAGATTGATATCTGAAAGCCTAGCAAAATCCCGAATCTTAATCAAAATCGGCAAGCAATCTATCCCAGAATCCCAGCCGAGTTTTTCTGGAGCATTCTGAGCCAACATCACCGCAAAAAAGCTCAGTAAAGTTGTCTTGCCAGAACCATGAGCGCCCAGCAAGACAAATTTATTTGATTGATTTTGATTCAATAATTGTGAGGCTAAAAACTTTCTTACAGAGCGATTTTCTCTTTGCATCTGTTGAAGGTTTTTGCCTTCTCCCAATTCTTGGAAGAGACTATAAATATTTACCTTTTCCTCTTCCAAGACATCCGGCATTACAAAAATCTGAGCCAATTTTTCCGATTTTTCTATTTCCTTACCTTCGACTGCAATGCCAGCAAACTTAACATCATCAAACCAGTTAGCCAGTTGCTTCAAATAGTCTGCTTTGGCAACTTTAAACCTTAAATAACTACTTGTTTTATGGAAATAGGTTTCAGCAAAAACCTCCAACCACTCATGCAGTTTTTTGGGAGCGAATCTGCCTTGAATTTTCTTGTGTTCTGGCACTGTCGCATTAAATGCTTCAACTAAAAACTCAACTTGAGGCTTTTCTTGGTTGTTGAAAGGTTTCAGGAGTTCTGGAAGTGCTGCACCCGTCAAGAAACTTTTAAGGAAATCTTCGACTACACCCTGTTCGCAAGCAGAGAATAATTTATTTTTATCGGCAGCTTCGATCGCACAAATACAAGCTTTTTCAAAATCGCTAGGATTCAATTTTTTCATAGCTTCTTTGAATCCTATTTCTGCCAGTTTAGCCATTGCTGGTGCTAGCTTTCCTAATAGTCCGATTTCAAATGTCATGGTAAATTTAATAAATATTTGTGATTAATATAGTTTACACTGGTATTATTATCAATTTTAGTGATATTTAAAATTTTCTTGTGGGGTGGGCATCTTGCCCGCCCCGATCGCCCTTATGGAAAATGCAGTCACATCTCAGGTCAGATAAACCCTAGTTTTAAACAGGCCTGGGCACTTCGTAAGTCAAAAAGTCATAGGCCATTTTTGTATTCGGAAAAATTGCCTGGGCTTCCTTGAGCAAATCGTCCAGGACGATCGCATTTCCGGGAGCATAACGCGGGCTAAAATGCGTCATAATTAACTGTTTCGCCCCAGCTATCAAAGCCACTTGAGCCGCCATTGTGGAAGTTGAATGCAGGCGATCAAATGCCATTTGAGCATCTTGATGAGCAAACGTAGCTTCATGAACCAACAAATCAGCATCCTTCGCTAATTCCACGGCCCCGTCACAAAAAACCGTGTCAGTACAATAAACAAACTTGCGCCCGATTTGGTCTGGGCCACAAAAATCAGTACCTTTAAACTGTCGCCCGTCCTCTAACTTTACCGTCTTTCCTTGTTTTAATTGACCGTAAATTGGCCCGGAAGGAATACCCACAGCCTTTGCTTTTTCAACATCAAAATGCCCCGGACGGTCTTTCTCAGTTACTCGATAACCAAAAGCAGTAACTCGGTGCTTCAAAGGGCCACAGCTAACAATATATTCGTCATCTTCATAGATTACTCCCTCGTGAATTTTGTGTATCTTAACCGGGTAAGAAAAATGTGTTTGAGAATAGCGAACACCAGCTTGCAAATATTCTTCAAGTCCCGGAGGCCCGTAAAGATCGATGCGCTTGACATTCCCGGCCAAACCGCAGCTAGCCAGCAAACCCATTAAGCCGAAAATATGGTCGCCGTGCAGGTGAGTGATGAAAATGCGGCTTAGTTGGCTGACTTTGAGATCACTGCGGAGAAACTGGTGCTGAGTTCCTTCGCCACAGTCAAACAGCCAGAGTTCCGCTCGCTGGGGCAACCGGAGGGCGATGCTGGAAACGTTGCGCGATCGGGTTGGTACGCCGGAGCTAGTTCCGAGAAATGTAATCTGCAAGAGTCAAATCACCTCAATTAAGTCTTAAAAAATATGTTACATATATCCAGAGTGCGACAAATCCGACATATAGGAAATAGTCGCAGGCAGGAACCGGGATAAATCGCTGTTCCTGCGAACATCTCTTCGCTAAAATCATTTTTGACAAGCGTACAGAGTGATCCACCCAATTCTAACGTTTTGTTTCTTCCGTTCCCCTTCCTTTTTCCCTTGCCTTCCCTTAAAAATTCTTAAACTCATACAGCATAGGAGGAAAATTTTCAAATGCAGTCAGGAGTATTTTTTAGTTCCGTTTTTTCGACATTAAAAAAACGCTACTTTTGGATTTCGTTGTTGTTTTGGCTGGTAATGGTAGCCCCAGCACAGGCCGCGCTGATCTTGCGAGTGGCGGTTGAAGACGGGGCAAGTCAGATAAAAGTCGGCAGTTCTACTAAGGCTGCAATCCGCGACGGTAGCGGGCGCAATTTGGGCGAACTGCCGGCAAACAGTTCTCAGTCCGCTCAATTTCGATCGGGAACAGTGGCGATCGGTCGCTGGGCCGCCAACCAAGTTTGGATCGAGCCGACCGGGAACGGTTATGTTTGGATTGGCGATCGGTGGTATCGGGGACGCACGCTTCTAGTTCCCGAAAAAGGAGCCTTGACTGCCGTCAACTACGTCGATATCGAACAGTATCTCTACAGCGTTCTCGGCGCCGAAATGAGTGGCAATTGGCCTCAAGAGGCTTTAAAAGCGCAAGCAGTCGCCGCACGTTCCTACGCTATCCACCAGCGCCTGAAAAGCGAAACCGAGCTTTACGATGTGGACAACACTCAGTCTTCGCAGGTTTACAAAGGACTACAAACAGAATCTTCTGGCACTTATTCCGCAGTCGATGCAACCGCAGGTCAAGTTCTGGCTTACAACGGTCAGATTATTTTAGCCGTTTTCCACTCTGCGTCTGGGGGACATACTGAAAATGTCGAGGATGTTTGGACGGAACCTCTGCCTTACCTGCGTGCTGTTCCTGACTTCGACCAAGGGGCGCCGGTTTACCAATGGAAAGAAAGTTTTTCTCGGGCTCAAATCAGCAGTAAGATTTCTGGCGTGGGCAATGTGATCTCGATGAAGCCAGAACGCACTACGGCTTACGGCAGCGTTTTGAGCATGAAAGTAGTTGGAGATGGCGGTTCTAGGATCATGACTGGCGCAGATTTACGCCGGGTTTTAAATTTGAGGAGTACGCGGTTTACCGTGATTCCTCAGTATGGGGGCGGTGGGAACCCAAGGAACAGTGGCCAAGCTCCTACCGGTTTTCAAGTTGCTGGCAAAGGTTTCGGCCATGCTGTAGGAATGAGTCAGTGGGGTGCCTACAATTTGGCCAGACAGGGATACGGCTACCAGCAAATTTTGTTGCACTATTACCGGGGTACTACTTTGGCTAGAATTGCAGTCCAGTAACTGCTGGGAATGGGCAAGGAAGAAGCAAGTTCGGCAACGGATTAGCTTTCTGAGGATGTAACGGATGTCAGGGGGAAGGAAGAAGGGGGAAGGAAGAAGGGAAAAATAGCTATTTCTGTATCCGTGACTTCCGTGTTTTGAATACAACGAATTGGGAATTGGGAACTTGTACCGCCCTTCGACTACGCTCAGGAACCGCGTAGTGGCAGGCCAGGAACCGCGTAGCCGAAGTATTGGAAATTGGGAATTGGGAATGACTAATGACTAATGACTGATCACTAACTACATGACTAACTACATTAAGGATTGCTATGCAAAAGTGGGAGTATTTATTTGTGGATGCGAATATGTATCCTTTTGGAAACAAGCTGATTAGTTTATATGTAAATGGTGAAGAACAGCGAGATTGGAAACAAGGCTCGCTGCATCTATTTGTCAATCATTTGGGCGAGGAAGGATGGGAACTTGTGGCTCTGGATCACGACTCGAAGTATGACCAAAATTGTTTGATTTTTAAACGCCCTAAGCTTATTTAATAAAACTCGGAGTATAAAAAAATCTGACATCAATAAAAATTGATATTTTCCACAATTCTTAGCAAGGGGCTAGAAGCCCGTTCCACACACAACAAAGATATTTTATTGTGCAACAGGCATCTTGCCGGGTATTGAAATGGGTGCAAGATTTTAGTTCAACGTAACTTAACAACAAACAACTGTTTTTTGTCATTATTATTACAAGTTATCCGAGCGATCGATCCTGCGGTGCCATTCGGCATCTATTTTGGCTGACTGTTCTAGTTCTTGTTGGGTTAATTCGGTTTCTGTTGTATAAGCTAAGTCTTCTCCAGTCAGAACGTTCTCTGCTGCAAATTCCCGGGCGTAGGCCAATTTTTGCTGCAAGTTAGTATCTGGTTCATTTAATAACATTGCTCGCTGCTGCCGCTTCTGATTGCGGGCTTCTATCCGGCTATTTTTCCACTGAATCCAGAAGTAGCGAATTAAAGGAAGTGCCAGAAATCCGACGCCGTAAATCAGGATCATTGGATAAATAGCGCTGACGAAACCGATAAATCCACCTGCGATCAAATTATTAGTTAATAAATTCCCCAAAACTAACGCACCGACAAGATTGACGGCTCCTAAACCTGCTGCGAGCATGATTTGGCCGGAGTCGGCGCGGCTGAAACGCCACAGCATTTCTCGCAAATAAGCTGCTACTGGTTGAGGATTTTGCTGGGCGGCTGTGGTTTGCAATTGCGGAAAGTGGTAGACTATTTGCCCTTCGGGACTGACTTCGGGGCGACCGTCAAAACGAGCGAGAGCCGGTAGCATATATTCTTCGTATTCTTGGGCGTATCCCTGTCCGAGATTGTCGAGATAGGGCGCAATTTGTTCGGCGGCGACTGCGCCTCGGTTGTTGCGGATTGCGGCGGCAATATCGCTCCACTTACGCTCTTCTAAATGGTTATTGGGATTGCCGTCTCCAAATATAAAGGAGAAAACTGCTTCCAGAAAACTCATCTGGGGTTTTTGGCCGGTGACGCGCGATCGCTGCTGGTAGTATGGTTCGTCATGGTTCCAGTAAAACATCCAGATTAAGTCATTCCAGAAGTAGGGAAAATAGAAAAAGCCTCCGCCCCCGCCACCACTCTCTCCTCCGCCTCCGCCTCCGCCTCCCCCGCTATCGTTGTTGCTCATGCTGGAGAGTAAAAGCGTGATCGCAACAAAAATTAAGAGGATGGAAGCTACCAGCACTAGGCCAAAAGATATCCGAATCAAGTAAAATAAAATGCGCCAGATTTTTTGCCACCATTCCTGCAACTGCAAGCGCAAGAATTTGTTTCGCAAAATATCTCGAAAGTTCTTGGGAAATAGGTAGGCAATGTCGCCGGATTCTGCTACTTGCAGGTTGCCGCCTGCTTCGGAGGCGAGGGTTAACAGTTCTCGCTGGGCAAAATTGACATCTAATCCAGCTTTTGCTGCCACGTCTCCAACCGTAACGCGGTAGCCAAGTTGTTCGACGGCTTGCATAATGGTGGGATTCGGAGCCATAGGTTTCTCTCTGTGAAAATTACCCGGTTATTTTTATTATATATTGCGGGAATTCGAGCTGGTTTTGGCGATCGCGTTTCTGATTTTTTTTGAGGCTGCCCTTGACTTTGGGGCAAAATATTGCTAGTGTTTTGCCGAATAACTTTTAAGTATGGGCAGAACTCGGATAGCTTAATAAAACTTTGTGATTGAATTTCTCCTCCCAGGCTATTTGCTGGTTTGCTCTGAGGGTCAACGACGGGGATTATGGGTACAGTTAGTAGGGTACGGTGCGCGATCGCCTGTTGGCATTACTTTTCGCGATCCGAAGCGAAGGAAAGCCATCCAAGAGGATTGCCGCTGCACCCTCCAGCAGAACTTTTTCCACCGGTGCGGGTTTTTGTAAGTTTTGTGTGGAGTGCGAGAGAGAGGTTAAAGTAATCTAGTTTTTTTGCAAGTCTTGCAAGACTTATATAAAATAGATAGAGCTTGCGCGGGTGTTAAACCCAAGGGCGTGTTTTAAGGTTCGCACTTGCGATCGAGTAGGCTTTTTAGCGCTCTCAACACAACTGCCAACTAAAACAGTTGGGCAATTATTAATAGGAAAACTTTACAGGCTAATTTTTCTGATTAGCCACTAACCAAAGAATCGCATATGCCAAGAACTCAACGCAACGATAACTTTATTGACAAAAGTTTCACGGTAATGGCTGATATCATCCTGAAGATTATGCCCGCGAAAAAGCAGGCGAAGGAAGCTTTTGCTTATTACCGGGATGGTATGTCAGCTCAAGCAGATGGCGAATATGCTGAAGCGCTGGATAATTATCATGAAGCGCTGAAGCTGGAGGAAGATCCTTACGATCGCAGTTATGTCTTGTACAATATGGGGCTGATCCATACTAGCAACGGCGAACACGATAAAGCTTTGGAATATTACAGCGAGGCTTTGGATCTCAATCCGAGAATGCCGCAAGCGCTGAATAATATTGCTGTAATTTACCATTATCAAGGGGAAAAGGAAAAGGAAGCTGGTAATCTTGAAGGGGCGGAAGGGCTGTTTGATAAAGCTGCGGATTATTGGAAGGAGGCTATTCGCTTGGCCCCTAACAATTACATTGAGGTGCAAAATTGGCTGAAGACGACAGGCCGATCGCAGATTGATGTGTATTTTTAACCTCAGTTGTTAGGTAGAACAAGCCTGATAGGGTAAAGAGAAAGCTGTGGTTTTAAGTGTGGAGTGGTAAAGTAAAAACTCTTGCACTTAAAACTCACAAATCATAACTAAACACTAATCACCAATTCCCAATTACAGATTTTTATGATTGACAGAGAAGAAGTTCGGAAAGTAGCGAATTTAGCGAGATTGGAATTAACGCCTGAAGAAGAAGAGCAGTTTACCAGTCAAATGAACGGTATTTTGGATTATTTTGAGCAGTTGAGCGAACTGGATACAAGTAAGGTACAGCCGACAACGCGGGCGATCGATGTTAGCAATGTAATGCGATCGGACGATTTGCAACCTTTTGCTAAGGGAGAAAGTATTTTGGAGGGAGCTCCCGATCGCGATGGGGAGTTTTTCAAAGTGCCTAAGATTATGTAGGATTCCCGCTGCGTAGCTAACTGAGGGAAACCTTTGAGGGTCTGGCTCCTAGACCCACCCCAAAAGCAGATTAAACTAACTGTGGAACAAGTAATAAGTAAGCGCGGTAGAAGCCACCCTACAAGCCGATTAAACTGATAGAAACCTAACACAATCTCACTCATAGTGATAAATCGGTAAAGTTCATTTTGGGGTGACAAATAGTCATGTACGTATTAATTGGTGGAGCAGGAATGATGGGGCTGGGTTTGGCCCAGCAGTTATTAAAACTCGGTCATACGGTTGCAATCATCGATGCCGACCCACTTGCTTGTCGCTTTGCTCGTGAAAAAATCGGAGTCATGGCATTTGAAGGCAGTGCGGTGAGCACAACGGTTCTTCTAGAAGCAGGAATTAAACAAGCAAACGCAGTCGTTGCAGCACTCAGGGACGATGCACTGAATTTAGCGCTGATCACCCTATCCAGAAGCTATGGCATTTCCCATATTGTGGTGCGAATGCGCGATCGCGAATTCATGGAAGCCTATCGACTTGCCGGAGCCAGTCACATCATAAGCACGATTGATTTGGCAGTCGCAACAATGGCAAATGCGATTGAATACCCTCAAATCGAATCGATGATGCACTTTGAACAAGGACAAGTTGAGGTGCTAAAGCTGCCAGTTCCAGGCGATTGCAATGTGGCAGGCCGCAGCGTTGCTCAAATTGCTCAAGATCCTCGTTTTCCAAAAGGTTCGCTGATTATTGGTTATCAACGCCATGCCTGCGCCAATCTGGAGATTCCGAACGGCAATACTGTTCTAGAAGCAGGTTCTACGATCTTGGTCGTCACCCGTCCAGAGCTAGTTCACCAGATGATTGATTATCTCGGCATTCGCGCTAGTCATCTGCCAACGTTAGAAGTTTCTCATCCAAATCTTTGATGTAAGGCTCAACCAGATCCTCTGGAACAATTCGCTTGCGGAGGGCATCGCTAACTGCTCCTTTTTCTGCTAGGAGCAATCGCCGTCGAATCGTATCTAGCCCGCTGCGATCGCCCTGTACTTGTCCAGCCCGATGTTTATTGTAGAGATCGCGCAGCACTCGTTCAGAGTGTGCTACTCGTGCTTGATATGATGCCCACAACTCTTCGTAAACTGCCTTCGGTAACACGCCAGATTTCAGCAAACTATCTAACTCATCTTGAGCTGCTTTGGAAGCGATCAACTGAATCTGTAACTGCCCAGCTTCCTGCATTACATCAGAAACACGGCTAATTTTTAGTCGTTTTACCATCCAGGGTAAACTTAATCCCTGTCCGACCAAGGAGAATAAAACTGCACCGAAAACCAGGGCAATGATGTTATCCCGTCCTGGTAGGGTCAAGGGAATCGCAACAGCTAAGGCCATTGATAGAGACCCTTTAATATTCCCTAAAACCAAAACGTGCTGCCAGCGTAGCGGAATGGGGCGATCGAACCAGCGCAGCCCCGCTAATAACAAATAGACTGAGAGAATCCGTCCCAGTTGATAGGCTAGAATGACGAATAAAATGGATGGCAAAATTTTCCACAGCGTCAGCGGGTTAATTTCAATCCCAATCAGCAGGAAAATAAACGTATTGACGCCAAAACCAGCGTATTCCCAGAAACTCAGCAAGGTAATCCGATCCGAGGCAGACGAACTGCGAGGCAGCCCAAGGTTGCCAAAAACAAGTCCGGCGATGACCACCGCCACCGCGCCCGATACGCCTAAAAATTGTCCGATTTGGAAGGTTCCCAATGCGAGAGCGACGGTTAGCAAAAGGCTACTCAACCGATCGTTCAAGCGAATAAATATCGGCACGCTCAAATAACCTAAAATACCCCCGACCAGTGCCCCACCTAAGGCAACCACGAGCAGTTCCTTCACGCCTTGTATAGGGGTGAGAGATCCTGTCGCGTAAATGACCAAAACCAAATTAAATGAAATTAGAGCAGCCGCATCGTTAAACAGAGTTTCTCCTTCGACGATGGTGGATAGCCTGGAAGGTACACGGATCTCCTTAAATACCGCGATCATCGAGACTGTATCAGTGTTTGCCAGAATGACTCCGATCAGCAACGCTGGAATCCAGTCTAGCTGCAGCCCAAATTTAACCAGAACAGCGATAATTGCTGAGGAAAAGATCGAGCCTGGGCCCGCCAGCAGGGCGATCGGCTTAAAGGTGCTGCGGAGACGGCTGATATCGGTATTGATAGCTGCTTCAAAAATCAGAATTGGTAGGAAAAGATTTAATACTAAAGAGGGGTCTAAACCAATTCGACGCGACAAGAGCTCCGTAATGGGCAAGCCTGCTAACACTAAGCCCGTCACATAGGGAATTCGCAACCGTTGGGTTACGAGTGCCACAATAGTTGCAATCAGCAGCAGAATAATCAAGATGATGACCAATTCAGGAATGACTCCTGCCGTTTGGCTATTTGTAGCAGGATTGCTGCCCAAGGGAGGTGCTTGCGCTACAATCGACTCGATCATCGATACTCCTCTCATAAACTCGTTTTCCTCAAATAAATTGACAGATCAACTACGGTTTTAGTCTACAGGAAACGGTTTACTCTGTTGTACAATTAACTGCAATTTATGTGGTATATTTGGGTGCATCTCACTTTTGCGAATGTGTCACAAAAGAGTTAAAATGAAAAACCTAGTAAAATCGTCAAATAAAGATGA
>NZ_JAUBQW010000180.1:0-10458 GCF_036701485.1 Microcoleus sp. Pol11C3
TCTTTAGTTGAGTTTGAATATATCGGTCGCTCCTATTCATAGTTTGCGATCGATTATTCAGCAAGCCCTAATTAAGTCCTCTTTGAGAGGACTTTAGCTATAGCAATCCTAAATGATTATACTCGTTACCAGGAAGAGCCTGGTAACGCATATCCGGAGGCTCTGCCTCCATTGTTGCAGCCGAGGCAGAGCAAGAGTGACATCGGTTCCCAGGCTCTTCCTGGGAACCAGTTAACCAGTTATTGAAATTGATTTAGGATTGCTATATGAGACAGGGAATTCATTCCCTGGCGGACTGTTGGGTGAGCGGGAGGACTGGCAAACTAAAAGCTTAAGTTGACACTAATAGGTAGCGGGTAATCACTTCGGCGCACCTCAATGTCGTCGTAGGGTGCGCGCTGTGCACCTTACGGCGAATTAAATAATACCCTAAAAATCAAAATAAATATAAGGCAAACCCCCTTCGGGAGCCAACACCCAAACCGCATACAAACAAAGCGGCACTAACACCAATTTCAGTGGCCAATTTAACTCCAATTTCAAACCCCGACTCAACGCATAATTCCCCAGCATCGCCGCAGCCAAAGCCGCCAACATCCAAGCTAAATGCACTCTTTCCAAACCCAAAACTTCGCCATAAACTTTCTCAGCAAACTGCACGTCAGCAGTGTGTCCCCACAAATGCGAAATCGCCCATCCAGAATCCTTTAAATCGGGAAGGCGGAAAAATATCCAACTACCAAAAACCATCGCCTGAGTCAATAGCCAACCGATCGCAATCCCGATCGGATTTTCCCACAAAAACTCGATTCGCAACCGCTTGAAAACCACATCCGTCACCCGGTGAACCGCCATAGCCAAACCGTGTAAACCCCCCCACACAATAAATCCCCAAGCCGCCCCGTGCCAAATTCCCGCAATTAACATGACGATCGACAAATTCAGACAAGTGCGCCACAAACCGACTCGCGAACCGCCCAAAGGAAAATACAAATAATTGCGTAGCCAATCGCCTAAAGTCATGTGCCAGCGTCGCCAAAAATCAGCTATGCTGGCACTAAAATAAGGAAAATCAAAATTTGGTGGCAAATACCAACCCAGCAGCAAAGCAGTACCGCGCGCCATGTCAACATAGCCACTAAAATCGAGATAAAGTTGCAGCCCGTAAGCAAAAATAGCCAGCCACAAATCCTCGCTACCCGCCCGCTGCAAGTTGGTAAAGCTTAAATCGACATAAATTCCCAAGTTATCTGCGAAAAGACCTTTTTTTACTGCACCAAAGGCGATCGTCCAAAGTCCCTCAGAAATGCGATCGGGCGTCGGAAATTGCTGGGTTTTCAGTTGATAGATCAAGTTGTGATACCGAGTAATCGGGCCGGAAATCAGTTTGGGAAAAAACAACTTGTAAGCAGCAAAGTGCAGCAGCGAAGTAGCAGCAGGCGCGCCTCGGTACACGTCAATCAAATAAGCAATGCACTCAAAGCAAAAGAAACTCAATCCCAGGGGTGCGATGACGTGACTTTTCACCCAGTCAGCTCCGTCGAGAGCAACCGGCCAATTTAACAAAGTGCCGATCGAACTCAATAAAAAAGGCACATACTTAAAGCCCAGAAGCAGCAATACATTCAGGCAGATGCCTATCCACAGCAGCAACAAACGGCGGCGGTTCCAAGATTCATTAGCAATCCGCCAATCCAGAGGTTCCCCAATTGCCATCGCCAAGAAGTAATTAAACAAAGCGCCGACTAACAGCAGAGGAATGTACCAAATTTGCAGCGAAGCGTAAAAAATTAAACTACCGGCCAACATGATGAACAGCCGCCACCACCGCAGGGGAACCAACCAGTAAGCCGCGAACAAAACCAACAGAAACAGGGCATATTGAAGGGAGATGAAAGTCATACCATTTTAGATTTTAGATTTTAGATTTTAGATTGGGGAATGGCTTACTCTATATGGGTTTGGACTTGCCTAAAGTTGCATTATTTTTTTTAATCAAGACTTTACTAAGAACTAGATTTAAGAATTTTAGCCGATCGCCCTTGGCACGATAAAAGCACAGCCTCAGTCCCTACGGTATAGTCGGCAACTGAGAACTGCTACATTTTACAGCACAAATGTTAAATGCTGTGGCAAATTAAATAAACTTCGTTTGGGTAGACGCGGTTGCAACGGCCATCTTCTCTATCTTGAAATTATCTGCGTCGATCTGCGTTTATCTACCTTACATCTGCGGTTGACCGATCGATCGAAGATTTATGCAATAAGTCTCAAGACTAGCCGATCGCCAACCTTCACCACCGTTGGCGACCTATATCGCAGTACAATGAATTTGTGGCAAGTTTTTCAGCAAATACCGAAAAATTATCTTCATCCTCCCCACTCAAAACTTTGGCTACTGAATCCGCCGCTGGCGATCGCCCGGAACCCCGCAACCTACGAGAATTTGCGCTGGTCAGCGATATTTCATCTCCCTTAGCAGCGGACATTTCCAAAGGGTTTTCTTCTTCTCCAAGATACAGAATCGGCAGTGTTACAAAAAAAGTCGAACCCACTCCGGGTGAACTTGTGATTTCAATGCTTCCCCCTAGAAATTCCGCCAGTTTTTTGCACAGAGACAATCCCAATCCCGTGCCTTTGACCCCCTTCTGCAAGGGGTTTTCGAGTTGGACAAATTCTTCAAAAATCCGCCTTTGGTCGGCTGGGGGAATGCCGATGCCCGTATCTGCTACTGAAAAAGTAACTGTTCCCTCCTCTCCTATTTCCGCAGCAACTCGAACTTCACCTGCTTCGGTAAATTTGAGGGCATTAGAAATCAGATTTCGCAAAATCTGAGAAACTTTGCCCTCGTCGGTTGTGAGGATTGGAAGTTCGAGAGGATCTTCAAAAATTATAGAAACGGCAGAGTTTGGGGGAAGAAGGGGGCGCATCATTCCTCGCAGGGCGCTGAACAAATCTTCGACTTCAAAATCACCCACGCGAACAGTTAGTTTTCCGGCTTCCACTTTGGCTAAATCTAACGAGTCGTTGACAAGTTCTGCGAGAGACTCGGCGGATTTGTAAATGTAATTTACTTGCTTTTCCTGTTCTGCAGAAAGTTCTCCGTCGAGGCGATGTAACAATATTTCGGAAAGGCTCAGAATTGCCGTTAGCGGAGTGCGAAACTCGTGGCTCATATTGGAGAGAAAGCTGGTTTTGAGTTCGCTGGCGCGCCGGAGAGATTCGGCTTTATCGTTCAATTCAGCGTAAAGTGCCAGAACTCCGCGATTGGTATCTTCTAGTTGTTGATTTAATTGTACGAGTTCTTCTTGACGCTGGCGGAGTTCGTCTAAAGTGCGTAGTAATTCTTGATTTTGCTGCTGAATTTCGGCATAGGGATCTTCGGGAATTTGGCGCGCTAGTTTATCAACTAATTGATTTAGTTCGATCGCACTCAGCGCAGGCATATGTTTGGAAAACTGTTTAATTAATTGTACAGCCGTTCCGCGATCGGGCGCCGAGTCGATTTTCACTTCGTCCATCAACCGTTTTGCTGCTGCTAAACCGAGTCCCGCGCCGGTTTGCGATCGAAAATTGGGGCTTAACACAGCCGGTAAATCAGCAATTCCCGGCCCCGTGTCAGAAATCCGAGTCCGAAAAATTTGGGGCGATTCTCCTTCCACAATGAATTCTACTTTGCCACCGCCTGCATATTTGAAAGCATTGCGGGCAATTTCGGAAACTGCTGTGGCGATGCGGGTTTGTACTTGGGAATCGAATCCCAGCCCTTTAGCAATTTGGCGAGCTCTTTGGCGTACTTGTACGATGTCTTGTTCAAAGCGGACTTCCGTCGTCAGGATTGGGTAACTCACGCTGCTTCTCTCACCTTGGCTACTATAACTGTCATGTCATCGCGAGTGCGTTTGAAATCCCGGTAGAGCACGGCTGCGATTAAAGCAGGATGTCTGGAGGCTAAACCCGGGTAGCGGTTTAAATTCCACTGCGCCGCCAAACCGTCGGAGTGCATGATGAGTAGGGACTGCTGCGACCAAGGATAGACAAATTCTGCTACTTTTCGCATCATATGTCCAACTGTGCCGTTGTAGGAAACCATGCTGCGGCTTTGGTTATCTGTGACAACTACACCGCTGATGTTGCCAATTCCGGCAAAACAAATTGTTTGTTGAGTAGGATCTATTTGGGCGATCGCCGCAGCCGCTCCTCTGGTATTTTTTAAAGCAGCGTGCGCCTTCTCTAAAATTGCTTTGGGCCCGAGTTTGGCGTTTTCCTCAAATACCCGCACTGCTTCGCGGGACGCTTCCTGGGCTAAATCCCCGTAGCCGAGCCCGTCTGCAACTAAGATCAGGTGTTTGTCAAGGTGATTTTCCGCCGCCCAAGAATCGCCGCAAATTTGCTCTCCTACTTTCGGTAAGTGGATAACCCCAAATTCCAAGTAATTGCTGTTTTGGGATGCTTCCCGGCTATTTTGGGTCGGTTCCAGCCTCGCTAATAAGGCTGTCCCCAGTTTTGGTACAGAATGAATATCAAAAAAAGTAGAGAGGCGTTTAATTGCCCCCAGTCCAGTTCCAGGGCTTCCCGCTGTAGAAAAACCGTCCCGCATACACAGCGCGACATTTGCCATTCCTTGCCCCCTGTCTAGCGCTACTATTTCAATGCTATATCCTGCCGCTGTTTTTAATGTTCGCAGTAAAAGTTCTCCTTCGCGGCCGTGTTTGACCAGGTTTTTTGCTGCTTCCGTGGTAACAATTGCCACTTTACCGCGATCGGTCTCGTTAAATTCGACTTCGGCCGCCAGGGCGACTGCGATTCGCCGCGCTTCTCCGACTTGACTTTCTTCTGTTACGGGCAGGGCTACGGCATCTATCATTGTTTATCAGTTCTCATAATAGAATCCTCCATACGCCAACCCTCTCCGGGTATGGTGTGGGATTTCCAGAATCACTTTTTGGCTTTGCTGGTTGCTCTTTATACCAATTTAAAAAAATAATACAACTATACGCAAGCTCCAAACCCCGATCGTCCTCAATCATTCCTAATTCTTTAATCTAAAATCTCAACTCTCAAATCGTATTACTTACTCACCGCCAGCGGACGATCGCAATTTTAGTCCCCTTACCCACTTTGGAAACAATCTCAAATTCGTGCATCAACCGCTTGGAACCACTCAGCCCCAAACCCAAACCGTGATTAGAAGTATAACCGTCAGTCATTGCCAATTCGATGTCTGGAATTCCCGGGCCCTTGTCTTCAAATATCAGCCTCAGCCCTTTGCGGGTGCCTAATTGGAGCGTTTCGAGAGTTACAGTTCCCCCTTTGCCGTACTCTACAGTATTGCGGGCGAGTTCGCTGGCTGCGGTAACGATTTTCGTTTGGTCTAATAAACCGAATCCCATTGCTACAGCCCAAGCTCGCACTTGCTGTCGGACGTGGACTATATCGGAGGACGATCGGATTTCTAGTGTCTCACGTTTTGACATGGTGGCTACTGTACCAAAATAGAACTTTTCCCCAAAATATAGGACTTACGTTCATCAACTTAGTTTCTCCTAATAGTGCTGGCTGCACTTACTATCATTTTCTCTCAAAAAAGAAGATATTGAAGGAATCTCAAACCCTTGATTTAACCAGTTTGAGTGCGTAAGCCCTGTCCTAAGAAATTTTTAGTTTGTCCACAAGGTATCTACAAATAAACTAGGTTTCTTGACTGCCTGTGCCTCAGTCAGGGGAAAATTGATCGACTGCTTACGCTTGCTCGTCCACAGACAAACTCAAGGATTTTCTTAACAAAATCATGCCCTTTTCAACGCTTAAAGCTGTGCGAACTCCTGTCAGGGAAAGGCCCAACTCAACGAGCGTAATAGCAACCGCTGGCTGCATCCCGACCACAACTGTTTCCGCATCTAAAATTCGCGACATACTAGCGATATTGTTGATAATGCGACCGATAAAAGAATCAACAATTTCGAGGGAAGAAATTTCAATTAATACACCTTTAACACCTGTTTTGACGATGCGGTTTGTCAGGTCATCTTGCAGGGTCATTGCTAAGCGATCGTGCATATCTACTTGAATTGTTACTAGCAGAAATTCTCCCATTTGAAGTATCGGTATCCGTTCCACAAATTCACCTTTATTTGAAGTTTTACTTAATTTATTAGACCAAACGGCAATCTTTTTTATTTTTCCTCTTTAAGATTTTTTATAGTTAAACCTTGACGTTGCAAAGCGACTTTAAAAGCATCTGCTAAAGTAGCTTTTGTGAGAATATCCTGCAAGTCAACTCCTAAATGAACTATGGTTTGAGCTATTTGCGGGCGAATGCCACTGATGATGCACTCAGTACCCATTAAACGGGCGGCGGCGACAGTTTTTAATAAATGTTGAGCAACTAAAGTGTCAACAGTCGGCACGCCTGTAATGTCTAAAATCGCAAATTCTGAGCCGGTTTCCATGATTTCCTGCAACAGAGTTTCCATTACTATTTGAGTGCGGGCACTGTCGAGAGTCCCGATCATGGGTAATGCGAGAATTCCTTGCCAAAGTTTGACTACGGGTGTTGACAATTCGAGCATTTCTTGCTGCTGGCGTTCGATGACTTCTTCGCGAGCTTTGAGAAAAATTTCTGTCACCCAAAGCCCAAGCTGGTCTAATAAACTGGTGGAAAGCCAAAGTTGTTCGACAAGTGCGTCGCGGTTTTCTGTCAGTTCATGACAAAGCCGATCGAACAATGGCTTTTTGAAGCATAAAATGAAACTCGCTATTTCTGAGGGAGTAAAGCCTCTCTGAACGCGCGATCGCGAAACTTCTGCTAGCAGCACCCGCATATTTTCCCATTCGGGTGTCTGGATGTCGCTAAAGTTACCCTGCCCGACTGCAATGTGGAGCAATTGCAGGAACTCTTGACACTCGGAACGCAATTCTTTGGCTCTCATCAAGTCGTCCCGCCGCAGTCCGGTATTTTGCAGTTCTTTGAGCCAGTCTGCTAGTAGCTCTGCTTTGTGTCTTTCGAGGATTTCCGCGATCGTGTTATTGCTTGTGAGTTCCATTGAAATTATCTCCTGCTTAGCACTTGGGATGAAGTTGTACGAGCGATTCCCTACGGGATAGCTTCGCCGCGCATACTTTAGTAGTTTTGATGGGCAACGTCTGAGTTTAACTCACTGTTTGCTGTTTGCGATCAAGGGTTAAGTACCTAATTGCAAAATGCGTTTGACGATCGCACTGGTAGAACTCGGAACTTCTATTTCGATTAGGGAAATCTTGCCACCTCCGGCGATAACAGCCGGTGCTTCCGGCAGAGTTTCGACTTGATAGTCGCCTCCTTTAACGTATATATCAGGCTTCAGGATATTTATCAGTTTAGTTGCTGTAATCTCGGAAAAAATTACTACGGCGTCTACTGGTTTGAGGGCGGCCAACACTTCGGCTCGCTGATTTTCCGGTACGATCGGGCGGGGCGGCAATCCCGGCTGCTGCGGTTTAATAGCTTGCACGCTGGCGTCGCTATTCAAGCCCACCACGAGCGATCGCCCCAATTTTTTTGCCGCCTGCAAATAGCGGACGTGGCCAGCGTGTATGATATCGAAGCACCCGTTAGTAAACACGATCGGGCGCCACTTGTCCGGATCGGATGCGATCAATCTTTCCAGTTCTCTCAAAGTGTAAACATCAGAAATCATTGCAGTCATTACCACCAAATTTTAACAGCGCTCAAAATTATCCTACCAAAAAATGTGATGGTTTGCACTTTCGATATTAAAAAATAAATCAGTCAACATCCCAATAATTAATAGTTGTTTCCGAGTACACTATTAATTAGTAAATTGTAACTTTTCAGCCAGAATGGATAAGTAAAAATTACCGCCGAAGCAGATATGGACAACATAATTTCTCGGTCAAAAACAGCTACTCGTCTATCTGTGACAGCCGTATCGTGCTGCTGGTAATTGAAGGTTAAAAAGGTTTGGAAACAATTATTTATTCCACCCCTCTCTTATATCAATTACTATAAGACAAGGGATTTAGTGCTACGGCCTCTGGCAGGCGATCGGGTAGTGCGAGCCCTAGGGGGTGAAACCCAACGAAACGCCCTGCTGCTGTGTCTATTATTTCTGACACCGCGGCGCGAGCGAAAGCTAGTTAAAAGCTGGAATCCAAGCGTCTAGAGCTCATCTTGACGCTGCATTGTTCAGGCTATAGAAGAAGCCAGCATTTGCTTGCAGCAGTTTCTGGTCGCTATCTTGACCAAGCTTTACAGCCACCCCAGAAGCGTGCTGCCTCCTGTGCCCAACTCTGCATACCTGTGCAGAAACTCGACCCTTTGCGGTCGCAACCGCAAGCTGTGAAAACCCAGAGGAAAGTCGAGGTGGGTACCCGAAGCAGCTATTTTGGTGGAAAATAGCTTAACTCCTTCAACAAAATCCACTCAACTACCCCTTTGAATCTAACGGTGTAGAATTATCTCACAGGAATTATGAAAGCAAGTAATAGCCGTCAATTTTCTTCAGTAGCTGCTCGAACTCTAAAAGTAGTCGGGATTATCTTGATTCTCTCTGCTTTGCTTGACTGCATTGTTCTGTCGCTGCCGGGAGAAACTTCGGACCTTCTCAATCGAGGCTGGCAGCTTGCCGCAGCAACTCAGATAGTTGACAGAGGCATGATTCCTTTGATGGGTATCGCCTTGCTGATGACTGGCTTTTGGGTGGACAGCAGCAGTGGAGTCTCTATTGAGCGACGCCAGGTTTGGCTGGACTTGCGATTTTGGGCGCTGTTGATTTCCAGCTTGTTAGGTTTAGTTTACCTATCTCTGGTTCCCGTTCACCTCAACAATACTCGTTTGGAACTCAAAGATGCTCTGGCTCAAGTCGATCAAGAAGCGGGACAAGCGGAAGGTCAACTTGAGGGGCAAATTAAAAGCGATCAGTTTAAAGCTCAGGTAGAACAGCTCAAAAGCCAGCGGCGCACCCAGATAGCCGCGCTGCTGCAAGACGAGGGGAAACTGCAACAAGCACTCAAGAGTCCAGAGGTTCCCAATGAATGGAAAGCTGTGCTTCAGGAGTCGAAAAATGACCCGAAAGCCCTTGACAAGTTCCTAGAACAGCAAGCTCAAGCACTTCCTACTCAAGCTCGTAACGAGATTCGCACCCGCAAGCAACAAAAAGAGAAAGAGTTAAGAACTCGATCGAGAAATTCGAGTTTGCAGACGGGAATCAGCAGTTTGTTGTTAGCGATCGGCTACATTACTGTTGGTTGGACGGGATTGAGAAGTATGGGAATTCTGCGGTTCGGCCGCCGCAAAAATTGACCAGCGCTGGCAGGGATCGCGCTGGTCGAGACATCCCTGAGAAATAGTTTGTTTACCCAATAGTTTGCCATTACTGAAAGCTGGGAATGTTCTCAATTTATATTCTGACTTACAATGAAGAGATTGATATCGCCGCTTGCATTGAATCGGCATTGCTTTGTGACGATATCATTGTAGTTGATTCTTTCAGCACCGATCGCACCCTTGAAATTGTTCAGAACTATAGTGTGCAAACAGTGCAGCACCGCTTTGAAACTCACGGACGCCAGCGGACTTGGATGCTCCAAGAAGTCCCGTGCAAGTACGAATGGGTTTACATCCTCGAAGCTGACGAGCGGATGACGCCTGCACTGTTTGCTGAATGCTTAAAGGCGATCGAAAGTCAAGAATATATCGGCTATTACGTAGCTGAAAAAGTAATATTTATGGAGCGCTGGATTCGCCGCAGCACTCAATATCCCCGTTATCAAATGCGTCTCTTTCGGAAAGACCGAGTGTGGTTTACTGACTACGGTCACACTGAACGCGAAGTCTGCAACGGGCCTACTCACTTTTTGAAGGAAACCTACCCTCACTATACTTGCAGCAAAGGTCTTTCCCGCTGGATTGAAAAGCACAACCGCTACTCGACTGACGAGGCGGCTGAAACTCTCCGTCAATTAGAAGCGGGTCAAGTAAATTGGTGGCATTTATTGTTTGGCGCGTCGGAGGTGGAAAGGCGCCGCGCTTTAAAAGATTTTTCTTTGCGCTTGCCTTTGCGGCCTGTGGTGCGCTTTTTCTATATGTATATTTTACTCGGCGGATTTCTTGACGGCCAAGCGGGCTTGGCTTGGTGCACGCTGCAAGCTTTTTATGAATATCTAATTTTGCTGAAAGTTTGGGAAATGAAGCATCTACCACTGCCAAAGTTAGAGGTAGTGGCAGAACAATCTCTTTCGGAAGTAGTAACCGTTGATTCGCCTAAAGTTTCTTATAATCTTGGTGCTTCCGATACTCGAAATTAAAAATTGGTAATGGTTCAGTTGACAGTTGACAGCTTGCCCTGAGCGTAGTCGAAGGGTTGACGGCAAGATAGCGACCTCTACCTGGAAGGAAGAGGATTGGAGTAATGAATAGTCTTCTTTTAATTTCTCCCGATCAGGCTTGGGGCTTTA
>NZ_JAUBQW010000181.1:0-10451 GCF_036701485.1 Microcoleus sp. Pol11C3
TTTACCTCATCTTTATTTGACGATTTTACTAGGTTTTTCATTTTAACTCTTTTGTGACACATTCGCAAAAGTGAGATACACCCATTAGCAATTAGCTTGGTCTTCTGACAGCCAGCAAATTGCTTTTGCTTTTAATGAAATCCAAGGCGACCAAAGCAACTTGTATGTAATTAATTGGGACGGTTCGGGATTGACTAAATTGACAAACGACAAGGATTTGAATGCTAGCAATCCGGTTTGGCAACCGCAGTAAAGTTAAGAGCAAAAATATGCTGTAGGGGTGGGCTTTAGCACAAATAAACCCAGAACAGCGGGCTATCTTTGCACCCCTTTGGAGCGAAAGCGGGTTACTGAACAAGAAATAATCCACCAAACTCAACACTCAAAACTCTTCTCAAATTGGGGAAGATGCAATAATTTTTTTCTCCTTTAATGGCTGGTGAACTTGCAATTCACTTGACTCAAGTTCCTCGTGTTTTTCATCCTGCACCTGTTTATCAATTTTGGGCAACTTTAAAATCGCCCCAGCTAAAACCCAATAATACACGGACACTGGATCTACATCCAGCGGATAGTATTGAGTATTGATCGTAATAAATCCAACAAACACCCAAAAACTAGCTCCGTAACTTCGCAAACTTTTGTCCTTGACAGATCGGTAAGCTCGAAAAGTTAAAAAAGCTAAGTGTAAAAGCATGATCTGAAAACTAATCATTCCCGGATAACCGAGTTCGTAGATCAACTTAGGTTGGAAAGTTTCAATTAACTGCGTGGTACCAAATATTCGCGTTGAATTAGTCCCTCGTCCTACACCTCTACCGAAAGGTCTGTCAATGATAAAATTGTTGCTCTGCTCGAACTGATTAAAGAGAAACTGCTGGGGCGGTGCAGCATTCCAGCGGTTAACAAAACTCTCCCACCGCTGCTCGATAATTCCCGGGTTAATTGCTGCACCGACAAACAGCAGAATCGCCAGTCCGGCACCGACGGGAATAAATCGTTTTAAATTAACTAATTGACCGGTGAGAACTAGCAGGATTGCTGTAGCAACGGGAACCATAATTAAAGCAGCTCTTTGACCGGAAATAACTGCATTGGCAAATACTAATGCCATGCCAAATAAACCGATAACTCGCCACCAGAATGAAGGATCGCAAAAGGCAGAGGCAAAGGTTAAAAAAGCATTAGAAATTAAAAACCATGCCCACTGCCAAGGCGCGACAAAAGTTCCCGGCAAGCGGACCAACTTGACTTCTGGACTGAACACCAAAGAACCGCCGACAAAACATCTAGCTTGCAGCGTTGCTTTATATAATTCTGCTCCCGTCATTCCTCTGGTTCCCGCACACTTTCCACTTTGCAGCAACAGGTACTGAATCAAACCGAGAAGGCAGCAAACGATAGCCAAAACGATGTGCATTCGACTAAAAAATACCAAATCCTTCTTAGTGCGGAGCAGATAATAGGTACAAGCAATCAGCGGTATGTAACCTATCAATACTTTTAAGCCGAGAATTCCTTGCAGAATTGGTTTGTCGCCTTTCATAGGGTTGAGCTGCATCTCCCCGTTGACAAAAATTAAAGTCAGGATTGCCATCATCAACAGGAGGCTGAAGGTAGAAAGCATTTGTTTGGGAATGAACAGGGGCAATTGTTTCTTTTTGCAGCTTTGAATTAGGGCGATGAGAGCTGGTATGTAGAAAGCATCTTTGGCTACTTGAAATGCAGCATTCCCGCCGCCAATTGCATAGGTAATTGTACCACTGAAAGGCAGGTAAATTAGAAAAGTCCACAAAGCTTGACGGGGATATTTGTAGGAAAGCAGCAAGATGGCTGCGGCTGCGCCTCCTGCAATAGCAATCTTAGGGCGGGCTACGAACAACAGGGGGATGCTGACAGCAACGGTGACTAAGCAGCTTATGGCGATCGCCTGCACCAATTCATGGCGCTTTTCTGAAATTTTGCGTTTTTGTGCAGCTACTTCTTTTTTGCTTAGCGCTGTTGTTTTTTCGCTGTGCTTGTGTTTGGATTTCTTGGATTTGCGCTTGGTTTTCAACATATAGCAGAAGGAAGTTCGGCAACGAGCAATGTACGGGATGTAACGGATGTAACGGATGTCAGTCCGATGTCCGTCGGAAGAAGGAAGAGGGAAGAGGGAAGAGGCATTTAGTTGCCTAAGAGAGAAAGAAGAAGCAATCGACCCCTTATGTTTGTGCAATTAAGAACGTCCTCCCGTCAGGGCAGTTCCTCGAATTTTTATAAGACACTTATGTAAAAAGCGGAAGACACTGTGATATAGAAGGCAGGAGATGTAGAAGGTAGAAGGTAGAAGCAATAGAAGCGAAAAGATTTTGGCAGATGTGGTTACTTCTTTTTAAAGTCAAGATCGAGAAAAAGTCTCGGTTGAGATTGTCGGTGTGACGCGGCCACAAATTACACTGGCGACCTTGTAGAATATAACTGCTGCATCTATAATGTACAAAAATGTACAAATCTAGAAAAAATAATTTTAATCTAGCGGTGAATATGAAATTAACAAAATTTGTATCGATCGGCATTGCCCTACTTTTAGGAGCAAGCGCGAGCATATTATCTAGCAGCAGTACAGCATTAGCGGCCGAAAAAGTTGTCCTCACATTTGGCCCGATCAGACAAGCCATCAATGTCAGCGACTTAGAAGAATTTGCTAAAAACGGCACGACAACGCCAACCCTCCAACAAATTATCCGGTTCTCCAAAATGGACGCGCAAACACTGCGGGGGTTCATGGGTCTAGAAATTGGTTTAAAGCCTGCTAATCTGGCTAGGGTAGTTTACAGCAGCCCGGGAGAAAAAATCACTGACCAAATCGGTCAAGCAATTCGGACTCAGCGCCGCACGGAAAGTGGCAAAGCTCTGCGGGCAGCGATGATCCTGGCAGCCGGGGACGACGGTAAGGTATCGCTGCTAGAAATCCTGAAAAAGTACCCTCTCAACGAGGTTTACGTAGATGTTGCCAGCCTTCGCACCGCTGTTGGGAAAGTTCAGAGTATAGCCGGAACTCTGCAAAGCCTGCTTCAAGATGTGATGCGATCGACAACTCGCACAACTGAAACAACTCGCCCCGAAAGTCCGATCGAACCTCGCCGCAGCGTGCAGCCAACAACTCCGCCTCCAGCGCCGCGCCGCGCCGCCCCCTTGCCAGCACCAGCACCGCAGCCTGTGACGCCGGTCAGAGGGCTTTGGTAAAAAAATCATAAATGTGTCTTAGGGGCGGGTTTAGCCTGCAGTTGTGGCATTCAGCAGACAATTTTGAGACAAAACCCGCCCTACCGCTATGCCAAACGCCAAGACGGTTAGGACTTTTGTGAAAACTCCCAAAGCCATCAATTTTTCTTGAGCAATTTTTTGAGCAACTTAGGAATCTCTGAAGGTCGAGCCGCCACAGGTATGTCTGCTTCTTCAAAGGCAGCCATTTTGTTTGGGGCCGTAACTCCAAAGGCTTTCTGGGCCGCCGCCCGAGAACTGATCAGGATGCCGGCGTGGCCCAAAGACGGCCCCTTGGGAGCGTAGCGGCCGGCCAGATAAGCAACCACGGGTTTGTCGATCGCCGAGGCGATGTAAGAAGCAGCAGCTTGTTCACTCCACCCGCCAACTTCCCCCACCAAAACCATCGCTTCCGTACTGTCGTCTTCGTCCAAAATTTGCAGCCACTGCATAAAAGAAGAACCGACAATCGCGTCGCAGCCAATACAAACCGCCATCGACTGTCCCAACCCAGCCTCCGTTAGTTCTAGGGCAACTTCGTAAGTCAAAGTGCTGCTGCGGCTGATTACTCCCACCGGGCCGGGAGTGTAAAATTCCTTGGGGTGAGTTCCCAGCAGCAGTTTGTCGGGCACAATAATCCCCGGACTGTTGGGCCCGATTACCAAAGTTTCGGTGGCCTCTGCTTTTCTGACTAAGTGCACCATATCCAGAGGAGGCACTCCCCCAGTAACGATCGCGATTTGCCGAATTCCTCCGGCGATCGCTTCTAGAGCCGCATCCAGCACCGAGTAAGCGTCTACCAAAATTACCGCAGTGTCAACGTGACCCACTGTCGCCACTGCTTGTTCTACCAAATCAAAAACCGGAATTCCCTCCACTTCCAGCCCCCCCCGACCGGGACTGACACCGGCGACTACATTCGTGCCGTATGCTTTCATCATCAGGGCGGCGCGGGTGGACGCGGGAGATTCTGTAATGCCCTGTACTAGGACTTTGCTTTCAGGAGTTAAATTCATTTTTTCCCACTTGACACTCGATCTGTAAAAAGCAGAAGGCCTTCGTCTGTCTGTAAAGAAATCTCGTTTTTTGCCGATCGACTGCCGCTACTTGGCGGAGGATACAGAAGCAGCCGCAGCCTCATCCAAAGTGCTTGCTAGCTGCACCGGCAACTGTCCCAAACGCTTTTTAACAGCATCAGCGTCGATCTCAACCAGGCGCAGCACAACTTGGATGTGGCGGTTAGCGCGAGCTTTCCGTTCCAAATAGCCGGCTACTGCGGCGATTATTTCCTCGGTCTTGGAGGCGCTGCCCAAAATATTTACAAGTATCACCTTAACGCTTTTATCCTGAGCGACTAACTCCAGACCCAACTCCGCGCGATCGCGCAGGGCATTTGCTGCATCGTAGCGGTCTAGGGAACCCATATTCACAAAATTAGCTGGTTTTCCTCCTTGGTGGGTTACAGCATCCAGAGTTGCCATTGTCAGCCCCACTCCGTTGCACAAAATCCCTATATTCCCGTCTAGTTCGATTAATTGCAGGGATTCGGAATTAGAGATTGGGGATTTAAATTTGGGGTCAAACTCCGAGTGCTGCACCTTCGAGTTGGAATTGGGGCGATCGCCTGGGGCATGGGGACTTCTCCTTTCCCGTGCCAACCGGCCCAAGAGCTTCGTCTCCGAGAGTGCTGCCAAATCTGGATGCCGCCCCAAGGCATCGTCGTTGGCAGTGACTTTACCGTCTAAAGCCATTACCTCTCCCGTGGGACTGATGCCGAGAGGATTAATTTCTACTAAATCTAAATCTTTTTCGACAAACAACCGGTACATTTTCTCGACAATGGTGCTCACAGATTGAATCAAGTCTCCCTGCAATCCCATTTTCAGCGTGAGACGCCTCGCATAGAATGGGGAAAATTCTTGATCGACGGCAACTTGCTGCATTTGCTCGATCGACCTTTCGACATCCATACCTCCTTGTCTCGAACCCAGAAGCACGGGGCGGCGTGCTACGGGGTCTAGTAGTACCGCTAAGTACAATTCTTGGTCGGCGTTGTACTTTGCTTCTGCCAGTAAGACTTGGGGATATTCATCCTCGATCGGCAAATTAAAAATTGTTTGAGCGGCTGCTACTGCATCGATCGTATTTTCCACAAACTTGATACCGCCCGCCCGGCCCCGTCCCCCAGCCCGCACTTGCGATTTGAGTACAACGGGGTAGGGAATTTTCAGTCCTTTGAGGTCGGCGGGATTGTCAATCCGCTGCGACGGCAAAATCGGAATTGCCATCTGGCGAAATAAAGATTTAGCTTGGTACTCTAACAAATCCATTATCAATTACGGGTGACGGGTAGTTGGCAACAAGCAATTCGTCCTAATTGGCAATTCATAATTAATAGATAGTAATTGGTTTTTTGTCAAGTTAAAAGTTAAAAATTCTCGCTTTTCTCTTTTAATTTTCGACTTTTGTATTGCCGATTACTTATTCGCTATTACCGCTCGCCGATTACCTATTACCTAAGCTGTTTCAAAGTGTTTTTTTGTGGGAATTGCCAAATTTTACTCTTAGGATATGGCGGGGAGATATTTGGCGAGGGTTGGTGTTTTTTTGTCTCAGAAAATCTTCGGACGTTCGGCGATACTGTGCCTAGATATTTCTGCCAATTGTTTACTTGATGCTATTCGCAGCGCCTTGATGGACGGTTTTGACCCATTTGAGCCGCTTGGGCCGTACCGCAATCCGAGCCGTCACAGTCCCTACCAGCAGCCAGTGGAACATATACACAGTACCCCGCAGCGTTTGCAGCAAGGTGACAAAAACTCGCCTTACGTCAAATTTGGTCTCTTTGCGAGTGCGGCGCAAACCGACAAACATTCCCACCAGCGACAATGTAAGGGTCATAAAAGTTATGGGACTGGCGATCGGCATCCGGCGCAGCGCAATTGACATCACAAAATCGGGTAGGGCTACTGTGGGTAAGAAATATTGAGATACCCAAAATCCAAATAAATCCCAAGTTTTCCCAGTTCCCATGCGGTTCCGCAAAATTAGCCGCCAGTAGTCAAGATAACGCTGATAGCCACCTTCTGCCCAGCGATTGCGCTGATGCCACAGAGCACGAGCGTTAGTGACTCCTTCTTCTGACACGGCTGGGAAAGCGAGAAATTCAATGTCCCATCGGTCTAGGTGCAGCCTCACAGTCAAATCCAGGTCGTCGGTAATCGTCTCCTCGTTCCAGCCTCCGCAGCTTTCCAAGGCGGTGCGACGCATGAATTGGCCGTTACCGCGCAATTCTCCAATGCCGCCGATCGCAATCCGCTGCTGTTGGAAAAAACTGTCTAGGGCCATTTCTGCTTCTTGACCGCGAGTCCAAAAATTTACCGAAGCATTGGCGATGGCTTTTCTGACTTGCACAGCCCCTACCTTTTCTTCATGGAACACTGGCAGCACCCGGCGCAGCAAATCCGGCGTTACCGTCGCGTCGGCGTCAAATATTCCGACAAATTCCCCGCGAGTCAGCGGCAACACTTGATTGAGTGCTCCCGACTTGCCGCCGCTGGCATTTGCTCCTCTGCGAAATACTTTGAGCTGGGGGTACTTTTTGGTTAGCTGTTCCAATACTAGCGGCGTGGTGTCGCTGCTGTGATCGTCGATCGCCCAAACTTCGTAGCGGTCGATCGGATAATCTACATTGCAGATTGATTCTACGAATCGGGCAATCACCGCTTCCTCATTTTTCGCTGCCACTAGCAGCGACACATAAGGCCAATCCTCTCGGCTTTCATCGGCAAGAGGCGGCAGTGCGGCCCTGGGTTCCGCAAATAACACTCGAAATGCTTGCATCCACAGCAGTCCCGTCAACCCCCACACTACCCACGCACCCCAAGAAATCAAGTGCAGGGCGATCGTGCCGGCCCAAATCGCAGTCAGCACTGCTGCGGCTTTTCCGCGGCGTCCCCGGTACAGATTTTGAGGAAAAGAGGGAGTTCCGGGCACAGACACCGCAACCGGAAGCTCTGCTTTTGTTTCCGCGTCAAACACCCTGTCGCCAATGTCTGTTATAGCAAATACTTTGCTGAGCTTGGAGTGCGAGGTCAAACTCTTGAGCTCTTCTTGAGCTAAATCAGAGATGTCCAAGTTAAGCTCGCTGCGAGCGTCGTTTTCTGGCCAAGAACTCTCCTGCATAGGTTACTTGATTCAACCACCAATAGTTTTTGATTTTAGATATAAGCATCTACTGTATCAGTTTCTGGACTTTTCTCGAAAGCGGACGGGAGGACAACCAGCGGGTTCGGTGCTTGTACGGCACTGGTAAACCGGCACTGCATAGAGTATTTGGGTTGACTTTTGCTTGCGATCGACCAGGAATATCTGCTAGTTTTTTCAGGGGATCTAAACTATCTGTTAGTAATAATTGTCTGAGGTGGAAATATGTCTATTCCTCAACTCAAGCCAGCCGATGACAAAGAAGTGAAAGTCTACGCGCCTTTCTGTCAAGAGCCCAGGCGCAAGTTTTTACCGCACGCTATTGGCCTCTACAAGCTCAAAAGCTTGGAGGGGGCAAGAAAAATTGACGGCGGGGAGAGCGTGCCGTTTGTCGCTAGTTGGAATATCTCGTCGCTGCCTATCGACTTAACCCGCTGTCGGGTGTTGTTTGACGGCAATGCTGAACTCAGCTACGAAGTGACTATGCAAAGCTCTGAGTTTGTTAGTTGCTTAATTGAGGTTCTCCTGACTTTTCAGCGGACTCGTACTGTCGATTTTTCTAAAACGTTTTACCGCAAGCTGATGCGAATGGATGAATAACTTTCACCGCAGCCGCGCTGCCGAAAGTCCGCAATTGACTGGCTTTATAACTGGCGCCAGTCAATAGTGTAGTAACCCTACCACCGACGGCGATATTACACGATTGGTGCGCCATTCGTATTTGAGAAGCGGGAATAGTAATTAACTTCTGGGATCATTTTCAAGCATCCCTCTTCGGCTGTCAGGGCAACGACGTTGCTTTCGGTGGCAAAGATAAGTAATTGGACAAGATTAATTACACATCTGCTTTAAAGTATGCAAGGCTTTCAGGTCAGATTTTATGTAATTAATTCTGTACAACTACTTAACGACCCGACGATCTGGGGCGGACGCGGTTCTGATACCCTTGTGGGCGAAGAGGGCAGCGATACTTTGGTGGCGGCAACTCAAAATACTCTGGACAATTGCTAAGCCTGAGAAGGTTTCAAACGCAAACAACAAAAGACCAGGATGCCGATGAATTACCGCTGGCGTGAACCTCGATCGGGACACTGCTCGAACATACAGCTTTTTACTGCGTCCTTACTTGCGATCCGAAGCAGTTGGACTAACCAGTCAGACAAACCACGTAGGCTCAACCCGAATGCGACACATCCAATTGCAGCAAGCATGGCTAAACCTAAAATCTCTGCCGTGGGATAACGCAGTTCGTTATATGCTGAGCATCGGCATCCCACTGATAACCGGCTCTGCAACAGGATTGCTTCGTTACGGTGTGGTTGCCGTGATTGGCAGTATGTATGTTGTGAGTATTGCAAATGTGGATGCTCCCCCCAAAGATCGATTACTGAGCACTTTAGTTGGTTCTGTCCTGATTACGGGCTGTGCTCAACTCGGCAGTTTTCTGACTGACTCACCAGAGTTGATTGCATTAGGAGTGCTTGTTCTTGGCACGACTGCTGGATGGTTGCACAGCACTCACATGGCGATCGAAATTATGGTGCGGTTTGCGGTGCTGGGCTTTTTGTTTGGAGCATTGCAGCTTGCTGCCTTTGGGACGCAGTTAATTGCAATTGATGAACGAGTGATTTTTATCTTTTTGGCAGGGGGGCTATGGACATCCATCATCATCGCGCTCGAGCATTGGCTATTTCGAGTCAATCGCTTGACCGCGGGTGCCGCTGTCAGCGAGGGCTGGCAGCGCATTCAGTCTAACCAAACGGCAGGGTTACGGTTTGCGCTCTGCTATGGCATCGTGGCAACGAGCGCTGTGGGTGGCAGTTTCTTATTACATCTACCTCGCCCCTTTTGGGTCGCGGCGACGACTCTCTTGGTGATGAAGCCTGATAGCCGTGCAACGGTTCAGCGGACTTCTCAACGGATAGTGGGAACGTTGATTGGGGTATTGCTAGTAGAAGCAATGATTACCTCTACCAATAGTCCTAATCTGCTGATTGCTTACATTCTGTTGGCTGCGCCACTCATTCCGATCGGGTTAGCCAAAAATTACACGCTTTGCTGTGCGGCGGTGACGGTGCTAGTGATGGTCATGATTGACCTGCTGATGCTGAATCAAGGTGGCGATCGCGCCTTGTTGCCTGTGCGCTTCTATGCCACGCTGGTTGGTTGTGTTCTGACTGCCCTTGGGACAGCCATCACCTACCCTGAACTTTGGCTGCACAAAAAAGAGAGGGACTCTTAGACTATAAGATAACAGCCTCTACGGCGGCACTAACAGCGAATCTGACCGCGATCGCAACGGGAACGACTGTTATTCGGTGCCAATGGCAATGACTACCTCAGCGGTCAGGATGCCTCTGATACGCTTTCTGGCGATGAAGGCAACGATACTGCCCGCGGCGGCAAGGGCAGCGATACTTTCGTCCGCCGCAGCGGACGCGATTTATTTCTCTTGACACCCGCACAAGGGAGTGATGTAATATCCGACTTCAGGAAAGGTGAAGATTTGCTGAGTTTAGCAGGCGGTTTGACTTTCACTCAACTGATCATTAGCCAAGGCACAGACGGGCGAGAGGCCAGTCCCACCACATTCATCAGAATTGCTAACTCTGGGGAACTCTTGGCTGTTTTGAATGGGGTGCAAGCAAGTGCGATCGCGCCGTCCGATTTCCTTTTTCGTTCAAATTTTGCGACTCGGTAGCTGAGAGGAAAGCGCTGTAGATCCGCCCAAGGAAAATCCATCTACAGCCATTGAACTGCGATCGGGCTAGCATCGCACTCAGCCTTTGGGCTCCCGATATGCCAGCCCACGCCACCCGACAATTTATGTGTTTAGAAGCTAGAAGCCCGATCCTAAGCAGCTTATTGCTCGCAGTGCCACCGATAAGTTTGAACGCGGGCGATCGCACTAATAATTAATAACTAGGGCTTGCTGAATAATCGATCGCAAACTATGAATAGGAGCGACCGATATATTCAAACTCAACTAAAGATAAGGC
>NZ_JAUBQW010000182.1:0-10376 GCF_036701485.1 Microcoleus sp. Pol11C3
ATGAGGTATGCAGAAACCCTGTATTGTCAAGCTTTCCAGGTCAAAATTCATACCTCACCTTTTTGAGAAAGGCTATAGCTCAAAACTACTATTCTGCTTTTTCTGAGCATTTATACTTATTGCAAAAGTGACACGCTCCCAGACTATTACTTTTGTGAGGGTTCTCCACCGGAAAGATATTTATCGCTACTTTCCGCCATAAATCTGTTTTCCAGATACCTTGAATTGGCTTAGGTGCGAGATCCCTTCTCCCATCTGCGTTCATCCCCGTTCATCTGCCTTTATCTGCAGTTCAAAAGAGCGATCGCCCTTACGACAAAAAGTGCGATCGCCCTTTTCAAATCCTAACCAGAAATCACCTCACTCAAAAGATGAGCCTGAGAAACCTCAAGCCGAGGCCCGTGAATCTGCACCACCAAAGAAGCCAAATAATTGCCCCAACGAGCCGCTTGTGCAGAACTCAAACCATTAGTAATTCCAAACAAAACACCGCCCGCAAAAGCATCCCCAGCACCCACAGTATCGATCGCCTTTACCGGAAATCCAGCCACATCAACAATATGTTTGTTCTCCACCACCATGCAGCCTTTATCCCCATTAGTGATAAAAGCCAAATCCGAAATCTCGCTCATTTTCCGAGCGCACTCTTCCAGAGACTCCTCCTTAAAAAAGCTCCGAACTTCATCAGCATTGCAAAAAATTACATCACAATATTCCGAAACCACCTTGTGAAAATCATCAGCAAATCGATCGACTAAAAAGCCATCCGAAAAAGTAAAAGCCACCTTTACACCCAGACGCTTAGACTGTTCCATCGTCTCAATGCTAGCCTTTCTCGGATCGGGAGCATCCCAAAGATAGCCCTCAACATAACTGTACTTGCAGTGAGCCAGTCGATCGACATCAATATCAGTCGCCGCCAGAGTGGTAGAAACCCCCAAATTAGTACACATCGTGCGTTCCGCATCAGGCGTAGTCAGCACTACACAAGTACCCGTGGGCTCCTGCGACGACTCAGCAGGATGCACGTTAAAATCAATCCCCGCCGCCAGCAAATCCTGCCGATAAAATTCGCCGTTAGTATCCTTAGCAACCTTCCCCGAATAATACGCTTTACCGCCGCTTTGAGCCAAACCAATCATGGTATTTGCCGCCGAACCGCCCGATCGCATTTGCAGCGAATTGTGCTCTAAATCGTGCAAAATCCCCCCCTGCGTTTCCGAATTCATCAGCGTCATCCCGCCACGACTCAGCCCGTGGTCGAGTACAAATTCATCTTCTACCAATGCTAGGATGTCTACAAGGGCATTGCCTACGCCAAACACATCCACGGAACGGGAATCTTGATTGTTTTCTGTCATCAGTAATTTTTGGTTTACACTAATTATCAACTTTATAATAAATCGACTTCAACTCAACATCTATTTTATTTAAGTTGTCTTTATATAAATCCCCTAGCCAAAATCGATCTAATCCCAAATCTAAAATCCAAAATCCCAAATCTAAAATCCCAAATCTAAAATCGATATGACTGATACTTGTCTCCCACCTCTGATTCAGCAAATGTTGCACTCCGGGTTCTACCCCCACAGCGTAACAGAACCTGTGCAACTAATTCAGACTCACGCTTCTTTTGTTTTGCTGACCGGAGATTATACTTACAAAATCAAAAAAACCGTCAATTTTGGCTTTTTGAACTATTCAACCTTGGCAAAACGCCAGCATTTCTGCACCCAAGAATTGCTGCTGAACCAGCGCACTGCAGCGGAAATTTATCTAGAAGTTTTGCCAATTATTCAAACTGGCGATTCGTTTCACTTGGGCTGCAACTTACCTGCTCTAACTTCGGCCGAAATTGCTGTAGAATACGTGCTGAAAATGCGGGAGTTTCCTCAAGATTCGCTGTTGCTCAGTTTGTTGGAACGCGGACTGTTGACCGAGCAACTTATGGCCGAATTAGGGCGAGAAGTTGCCAACTTTCACAGCACGGCAATTAGTAATAGCTACATTCGCACATTTGGCGAAGTCAGTCAAATTCGCACAGCAATAGATAACAATTACCGGATTTCGCAAAAATATATCGGCGGGCCGCAGACTCAGGCACAGTTTCAGGAAACTAAAGATTATACAGAAGCATTTTTTGCGGAAAATCAAGAGTTATTTAATATCCGGATTGCCAATAATAAAATTTGCGAGTGCCACGGAGATTTGCACTTGCGGAATATAGCATTGTGGCAAGATAAAATATTACTGTTCGACTGCATTGAATTTAACGAGCCTTTCCGCTTTGTTGATGTCATGTACGATGTAGCTTTTACAGTAATGGATTTGGAATCGCGCGGACGCAGAGACTTGGGTAATGCTTTTCTCAATACTTACATCGAACAAACAGGGGATTGGGAAGGACTGCAACTGTTGCCTTTGTATTTGAGCCGTCAAGCTTATGTTAGAGCAACAGTAACTTCGTTAATGTTGGACGATTCCGCTATTTCAACGGCCCAAAAAGCAGAGATTTCACAGACAGCCGCTCATTACTATAAACTGGCTTGGCAATACACAAAACCGCGCCGGGGAAAGTTAACTTTGATGTCTGGTTTGTCGGGTTCCGGGAAGAGTACAGCGGCTAGATATTTGGCTCACCGCACTGGCGCAATTCACATTCGATCCGATGCTGTTCGCAAACATTTAGGGGGAATTTCTTTAAATGAACGCGGGGGGCCAGATTTATACTCAGATGAAATAACGGCACAAACTTATGGTAGATTGTTAGAGTTGGGGATAATTCTGGCTGACCGAGGTTGGGATGTGATTTTAGATGCAAAGTTCGATCGCCAAAACTGGAGAACGGATGCAATTAATCAGGCTCAATCCCACGGCTTGCCCCTGCAAATCATTTACTGCACCGCACCAATTGAAGTATTGCGAGAACGACTGCAACAGCGCAGGGGCGATATTGCCGACGCAACGGCAGAACTATTGAGTTCGCAGCAAGCAGCTTTTGAACCTTTTACAGAATTAGAGCAAATTTCTGTAAACATTGTACATACCGCGCAAGACTTAGAGGTACAATTAAACTTGATTTGTAGGGAGTAGTTGCAGAGCGATCGCCCTTGCCAATCTTACTTGTCTGCTAATATTGTCAATATCTTTCTGTGTTATTACAAACAAAACTTGCAGCTCATGCCAAAATTTACCGGAGACTCCAAGGGGTTTAGCCCCGCGCTGATATGGTTTGTGTTGTTTACCGTTGGGTTTCGCTTAGTAGGATGTACGCTGCCCCTGAGTCTCGGCTTGGGTGTCATCGGTGGTGTGGCAGCAGGTTTAATTGTCGCTTGGTGGCACAACGAATTACTACTCAACCCGAATATAAATCCCAAGGACAAAACCTCGGATGCTATCCTCAACAAAGAAGTAGTGCAAAGGGACGGCCATAAATATAGCAAAACCTCTAGGGGTGATGCTGCTACATTCTTTGGCTGGTTATCTGGACCAGAGGATCGTCGCTAGCACCGAAAATAGTTTTGAGTATTGAGTTGTAAGCTTAAAGTTAAAGAGTTTATAATTCACAACTCTCTACTAAAAATTAACCACTCCCGCCACTTAAATTACTAATTACAGATTAGCGACTAACTATCGTTCATTTCCAATTACCGCTAACCAGCAATTTGAATTACTTGCTTAATGTTTGTATTTCTCTCGAAACTCCTGCCGCTGTTTATTTATCCTTTGGGGTTGAGTTGCCTGTTAATGATGGCGGCTTTAATCACACTTTGGAAGCGTCCGAAATGGGCGGCGGCGCAAATAAGCTGTTGCACATTTAAACTGTGATACAAGCATTGCCCTTATTTTTGATTTTACGACCCCATTTAATTATTAATTGCCCTTCATTTAAGAGGCGGTGCAATAAATACTCTAGCTCTTCAATAGATTTAAAAAGTCGATTGGCAATATATTCTTTTGCCGAATGCCATACTAATTCAATTAAGTTATAGTCGGGGCTGTATTCGGGGAGGAATTCTAAATGAATATTAGGCATTTCTGTTTCAATTATTTTCAGGTACTCTTCTTTCTTATGAAAACTATCATTATCAAGAAGAATCACTATTTTCGCTTTTTTTCAGCAAATTCTGAAGCTTGATTACCTGCTGATACCCATTCATGGATTAGCTCTTCATAAAAGAGTTTTAGCACTTGATAAAAATTATATGAATTGCCTTTTTTGAGGAACTCTACCCACCTTTTTTTATCAGAATTTCTCACTCCTCTCATTACATTAACTCTGCCTTTCCTTCGGTCTCCTCTGACCTTTTTTCGGCTGCCTTTTTTACACCATTTCTTTCTTAGGGTGACTTTTAAACTAAATCCACTCTCGTCCCACAACCATACCTGTAATCGTTCTGGCGTTTCTTTTTCTGTTTTTAAATATTCTGCTATCTTTATTTTAAACGCTGTTCTTTTTTCAGGATTTCTCTTCGACTCTAGGCTATACTTAGCCCAGATGTAAACATACTTTTTTTTCTTTAATATCCTCCGAACTTGTCCTCCACTTAATTTTATTCCTGTGGATTGTTATAAGTATGTTGCTAATCTCTGCGCTGTCCATCGTCCAAAGTCATATCCTAATTCTTGAGGGGTTTTTTCTAGGGTTTCTAATAATATCTCTAGATATTTATCTGTGGCTTTTTTGTGATTCCCCTTCATCCTTTCATCTATTAGACTTTCTAGATTCTCGGGTCTCCCTTGACACACCAATAAGATACTTTGTTTACTGAAAAACCAAAAAAGTCAGGAATTTTAGATTGAGTTTTGCCGTCATTGAGCAATAATAAAATCACAATTCTTTCTCTGACATTTGCCTTGTTTTCCTCTTTTAAAGCTTTTTGTAGTTTCTCTATTTGTTGGGGATTGAGATGGTTTTTGGCGGGCTTTTTTGTATAAATTGACTAAACTAAATTTTTATTATACCCTATTTAAAGGCACAACAGCTTAGCTGGGGCTCTAATTATTTTACTCCTCGGAAGTAGCGGTTGGGTTTCAAAATCGTTAGTTCGATCGCTCGAATGGCAAAACTTACCAACCGCCGGACTCCCCCAAGCTGAAGCGATTATCGTCTTGGGCGGCGGTGTCAAAGCAGCTTTACCTCCCCGTCCTTGGGTAGAATTAGCGGAAGCGGGCGATCGAATAATCTACGGTTCCCGACTTTACAAGCAAGGTAAAGCTTCCCTGCTAATTCTCAGCGGCGGTAGAGTAGATTGGAAAGGTGGCGGGCCTCCAGAATCGGCCGACATGGCAGAAATTGCCCAAACAATCGGCGTACCGTCATCAGCAATTCTGCAAGACCCCGATTCACACAACACCTATCAAAATGCCGTAAACGTGCGGAAAATTTTAGAGTCTAAAGCTATAATACGAGCGATCTCTGAAGGGTTGCGGCTAGAATTAAACGGTGAAATCCGTTCGACTAATATCTCACCAGGAGCCGTTGCCACTGAGTTGACGACCACCATTAGCGATAAAGATACAGCAGCGAGAATGAATGAACTTTATGCGATCGCCATTGATGCAGATACCATTACCCGTGCGATCACCTTTGCGATTGAGCAGCCCGGTAATGTTGATGTGAATGAAATCATCCTCCGTCCGACAGGTCAAGAACTTTAGACTAATAGGAAAACATCATGAAACAGCGAAAACTCGGCAATCAAGGATTAGTAGTTTCAGAGTTAGGACTGGGCTGTATGGGGATGTCCGAGTTCTACGGGACAACCGATGAGTCAGAATCGATCGCCACTATTCATCGCGCCTTAGAGTTAGGCGTGACTTTGCTCGATACGGCTGATATGTATGGTGTCGGTCACAATGAAGAGTTGGTCGGCAAAGCGATTAAAGACTGTCGAGATCGAGTCATTATTGCCACGAAGTTTGGCAATGTACGCGGTAGCGACGGCAGCTTTAAGGGCGTGAATGGGAAACCCGAATATGTCCGCTCTTGCTGTGATGCCAGTCTCAAGCGTCTGGGCGTAGATATGATCGATCTTTACTATCAGCACCGAGTCGATCCAAACACTCCCATCGAAGAAACCGTAGGTGCAATGGCGAAGCTCGTCCAAGCCGGAAAAGTTCGCTACCTTGGCCTTTCCGAAGCCGCGAGCGCCACGATCCGCCGTGCAATGGCAGTGCATCCTATTTCCGCACTCCAGACTGAATATTCGCTCTGGAGTCGGGACCCAGAATCCGAGATTTTGCCCACCTGCCGAGAGCTAGGGATTGGGTTTGTGCCTTATAGCCCTCTGGGGCGCGGGTTTCTCACAGGCCAAATCAAGAGCCTCGACACGTTATCTGAGGGAGACTATCGGGCCCAGCGATATCCTCGCTTTCAAGCCGAGAATCTCCAGCAAAATCTCGAGCTAGTCGAGCAGATAGAGCAGATGGCCGCCGCTAAGGGCATCAAAGCTGGACAGTTGGCGCTGGCGTGGGTTTTGGCGCAGGGCGAAGACATTGTGCCAATTCCAGGCACTAAACGTCGCACCTATTTAGAAGAAAACATTGCGGCAGCCGCTGTGACACTGACTCAAGCAGAACTAGACCAGATCGCCACAGCGCTGCCATTAGGAATTGCCGCGGGCGATCGCTACCCGGATATGAGCAGCGTCAATCGTTAGGAATAGGTGAGAGTAAAGTATTCTTAACTACGGCTAAATTTTGGAAAGAAGCGATAAATCATGTCAAAACTTGTTGTTTGGGGAACACCCGTCAGTACCTATGTCCGTACTGTGCGGCTGCTGCTTGAGGAAATAGGCGCAGACTATACCCTCCACAGCGTTGATATCTTCAATGGTGAAAGCCAGTCCGCAGACTACCTTGCTAAGAATCCCTTTGGTAAAGTCCCCACCCTTGAAGTAAATGGGGAACTGCTCTACGAAACGGCGGCCATTACCGAATACCTTGATGCCACTTTAGCCGATCGCAAGTTTAGCTTTTCCGATCCCATGCTCCAAGCTCGGATGCGTCAAATCATGGCGATTATTGATAGCTATTTCTACGGCCCGGCTATTAGCACCATTGTGATTCAGCGACTGATTGTGCCGACTCAGGGTGGCAAGACAGATGAGGCTAAAGTCAAAAATGCGATCGCACCTGCACAAACGGCTATAGAGGCGATCGAGTCGCTAGCTGCAGGTAGCCCCTATCTGCTCGGCAGCGAAGCGAGCATTGCTGATTTCTATCTGATTCCCATCTTTATCTACCTTTCCCAAACTCCAGAGTTTGAGGTGATTACGGCTCAAACGCCGAAGCTACGGAGGTGGTGGGATGAGGTTAGCCAGTTGCCCAGCGTCAAAAAAGTGTGTGCGTAATTGCACTCAAATTGGCGGCAGGAAACCAGAGGATTGGAACTCGAACAGATGTAATCTTTGGCATCCAATGTTGAGCTAATTTGGGCACTGAATCTTCTACTAGAAGCGATCGACATCACCATTTCGATCGTTTTGATCTTGGATTTGGGCATCAAATTTCTCCTCCTCTGAAACTCTCTTACCAGGCCGGGTGATGACCGCGATGGGCTATGATTACTTTCCGAAGACGGCGTCCGGAGCGGCTGCTCTGTTTTTTGCTGGGGCTGTTTGCGATCGCGGTATGTGGTTATTTGACCGCAACCCGGGCAACATTTTTTGTGAGTCAGGATGCGAACGAGCGAGCGAGCAGAACTAGCAGGCACAAAATCAATTCAAGCTCTGCCAGCAGAAATTACTGCACTGCTAACTGAGATTCAAGCCTGCTTCACAAAAAGGTTTAAACCTCTGAATAGCTGTCCAATTATAGATAACATTCTAATTTAAACTGTTCCCAGCGATAGATGATATTTAACTTTTTAAAATTTACTATCAAAGAATAGGTTAACCACTCAAAATCAATGATGAAAACACTCATAAGTAAGTGGAAGGAGCCTAATAAACACATGAGCTATAGCGCTCCAAAAAGCTTCATTAATGCAAGTTCCCTCTAATTCGGGGATGCTGATGCTGGGAAGGGTGGGCAGAGATGTGATAAAAACTGCTAGATAAATTCTACGCTCATGTGGTGGTCATCACTGTTTTTTCTTGGCAACAATCTAATAATGGCTCGGATTCGTTGTTATCAAGAAAAATTTTTGTAAGTCATTGAAATCAATTCCTACCTTTTATTACAGTTAGAGGAGAAACTCATGGAAAATACATTGTTCGATCGCACATTCCGGGACAGCGAAGGCCAAATTGTTATAGCTCAGCCGCCAAATCTACCACTGAGTGTGGGGATTGTAGCTAGTTTATTAAAGCTCGTTGTTACAACAGGGCAAATTAATTTAGCGTTGGATCTAGTAGCCTTTGGCTCTTTGTTTACTTGGGCTTGGGAAGAATTATTTCAAGGCGTTAATTACTTTCGGAGAGCATTAGGTCTGATTGCGCTTGTTGCTCTACTTGTGTGGAAACTTCAATAAGTAGGTAAACCTCAATAAATCCTATCGACCATGAGCTTACCTCAAAAATCTACGCAAACTCTTCTTTTGCTATTGGCATGAGCACTCAAGTTTCAGAGGTACAGACTACCTCGCGCTGAGGCGATGAGCTTGACTCCCTAGCATTCTCTGCTTTTTCTTGAATACCGCAATTGTCGCCATGAGTATTAAGATAGTTGCCGGTTTAATTCAGTAATTACCGCCGATTTTACCTTGATAAAGTACCCCCCAGAAGCCGAGTTTCTTGCTGAAACCCGGCTTCTGTGTACTTCACTTATATTACCTGGAAAGTCCTGTATAATGCTTTCTCAACAGCCACTCATGCAGAAAACCAGAATCGATGTCCAACGAAGCGAAGGAGAGATTTTTGGGCATTCGGAAAACATTTTTAGCATCTATAGAGAAGAAATAACGCTGGTTTTTACTCCTGAATTAGGTCAATTAATGCAGGGAGAAAATCGGCGCCATATCAAAGTAGGAACGCGGCGCGGATTGTTTGTTCAAGACACGGATATGGTGTTAAAATATTGGTCAAGTTTGACAGATTTATACGTGAATAATCCCGCAATTTGTATGCTTTGAAAGTAGCAAGTGCTGCGAGGCGAGGGAGCGAAACAGGGAGAAAGGTAGCGATAACGAGTAAGCCCTGAAAGTAACAGCTTAGTCTATAATTTATTTTTGAGGTAGCTTGATTGTGTTTTTTAGTTTATTCTGGGTTGAGTAGCTAGATATTATTAACCCCGATTGAGGGATTGTTATTTTTTGCTGGAGTTTTTTTTAGATGTCCGATCTATTTACCCACGGTTACGCGCTGTTGATTGGTGTTGGTAATACTGCTGACGCAGGCTATTCGCTTCCAGAAACAGTCACGGATGCTCAAGCGCTCAAAGATGTGCTGACTGACGTAAATTTTTGTGCATATCCCAATACCCCCGATCATGTCCGGTTGTTAAAGGACGAGGGTGCGACTCACAATGCCATTTTGGAGGATCTGGACTGGTTAAAAGGATGTGCAGATGCAGACCCAGAGGCCACGATCGTCATTTACTATTCTGGGCATGGTAGGTTTCACGAGGCCAGTAATGCTTACTACTTAGTCCAACATGATTTTAATGAGCAAGCCATTCTACAAACAGCCCTTTTAGCGGAAACATTGAATGAGAAGTTACGCAATATCAAGGCTAAACGTCTCTGGGTAATCATTGATAGTTGTTATGCGGAGGGGATGGCTAGTGCTAAGAACGATCGGCCAGCAGACTTTTTGCGTACAGAGTTCTCGAAAGGGGTGAATGATGCCCTGAAGCAGGGGGAAGGTCGGGCAGTGTTCACCTCATCACGAGGACATCAATCTTCTTACGTGCGTCCAGATGGCCTCAGTCTCTATACGTATCATCTGATTGAGGCGCTGAAGGGAATGGCAAATCAACCGGGCGATCGCCTCGTCACAATTTTCAACGTCATGACTCACTTGGGAAAAACGGTTCCAGAGAGTGCCCGTAACATCTGTCACCGAGAACAAACCCCGTTTTGTAATGCAGCGACGGAGGATTTCCCAGTGGCACTGTTGCGCGGCGGCAAGGGACTGCCCAGCCAAACCCAGAGTCCAGAGTTGCCTAGGGTGATGACAAATCAAGAGGTGATGACCCCTGCCTTGGCAATGGCGAAGCGATCGCTGGCTTTTCTAGAAGAACAGGCTGCTGGCTATGGAAGGCTGCAAATGCCTGGTCATCTGCGGATTGACCTAGAGGAAAAACGGCGAGAAGTGGAAGAATTGGAAGCAAGATTGAGGGATGGGAAATCGAATGTAGGACTTACGCATTGACAAAAAACATGATCTATGCACTCTCGGTCATAGCATCACTCTGAAGGTTCGCCAAAATAT
>NZ_JAUBQW010000183.1:0-10289 GCF_036701485.1 Microcoleus sp. Pol11C3
TTTAATAATTTCAAGAATCGTGTATTAGCTTGCTTTTCTGATTAGATAAACTTATAACCATAAGTTCAGGAGAGCCGTTTAATCTCTAATATGTGCCGCACTCGATCGCGCAATTCGCATAGAATCACTGCTGCCAACGCTTCTTCCGGCTAAAGAATTCCCCGAATAGATATTCACGTTTTTTACCGACCTCGCAAATCGGCGATCGAAAATCAATCTAAAATCTCAAATTTAACCATGATACAAGCCCACAAGCCAAAACTCACCTTTGAAGAGTACCTCACCTACGAGGACGACACCGACAACCGCTACGAACTAATTGACGGAGAGTTAGTAATATTGCCGCCCGAATCCGAACCCAACAACGCCATTGTCAGCTATCTTTTTTTAGTCCTCGTCAATACTGGCATCCCTTGGCGGTGTATCAAAACACATATTTGCGAAATCCAAGTTCCGATCCTGCGCGAGGGCGACGCAGCTAACCGTTACCCCGATTTGGCGGTTTTGCGCCCCGAACACATCTTGCTGACAGCAACCAGGCTAACCATCACCCAAACTATGCCACCTCCTCAGTTGGTTGTCGAGGTTGTTAGTCCAGGTAGAGTTGGGCGCGATCGCGCTTACATTAGCAAAGGAGCCCAATATGCGGCGCGGGGCATCCCTGAGTATTGGATTGTTGACCCTCAAGAGCAAATTGTAGCCGTACTTCAACTAGAATCGGGTGAGTATGTCGAAGTTGGGATGTTTCAAGCGGAACAAACACTTGTTTCTCCAACATTTCCGCAGTTGAATTTAACGGCTGGACAAGTTTTGGGAGGAGAGTTTCAGTTGTAGAATGCGCCAAATTGCATAATTTTCACCTAAGCTACCTTGGGGCAAATTTCGACTTTGACAGTCATACCTACTTTATTGAGCATTGCAATCAGACTGTCAACGGAAAACTGCCCTATTTTACCTTGAGTTAGAGCTTTGATTCGATCGTTGGACTGTTGGAGATGTTGAGCCGTTTGATCGAGAGTCCAACCGCGCTCTTTAATCTGATGAGTCAGGGCGAGAATTAGTTGCGATCGGATTAGTAAGTTATCAGCTTCTTCAGATGAGAATCCGAGGTCTAGAAAGATATTATCGACTGCTTGGGTAATAGTATTTTCGCTCATTGTTCCGGTTCTCTTGAGTTTAAACGATTTTGTAACAACTCTTGGTAGCGTTTCTGCCCAACTTCGATATTTTTCTTGGCTGTTTTCTGAGTTTTCTTTTGGAAGGCATGGAGCACATAAATAGCTTCTTCAAATCTAGCAATATAGAAAACCCGATAGGCATTTTCTGTCCGAATCCGAATTTCTTCAACGCCTTTACCTACGATCGACATCGGTTTAAAGTCTGGTGGTTGTATGCCCTGCTGGAGAGTCCAAAGTGAAAAACCGGCTTCTTTTCGGGCATCTTCAGGAAGAGATTGGATTTCTTCGCGGGCAGGGCCAACCCACCGAATCGGCTTGATGGTCATCGAGTTTGTTGAGAATCGAATACTGTGACAATTATACTCAAGTATTGCCTTAAGTATTTTATTTCTTCAGCGCTCTATGTCGGTTAGTTCATCCGCCGATTTGAGACATGGTGCGGCTGTAATTTCCTTCAGTAGTTCCCGAATCCCGCTGCTTGAAATTAATCTCCGGTTTAATCTCTAATATGTGCCGCACTCGATCGCGCAATTCGCCTGTAGACACCCCATTCCGTAAAGCAGTTTTTAAGTCAATTTGACCCGTTTCGTTCAGTAGACAAGGCCGCAGCCACCCGTCAGCAGACAAACGCATCCGGTTGCAGCGATCGCAAAAACACTCAGACATCTGGCTAATAAATCCTAAAGTGCCCTTCGCCCCCGGAATTTGAAACACATCCGCCGGCCCATTTCCGCGCACACCCGACTCGGCTAACCCGTATTTGTCGCTAATTTGTTGCCGCAATTCGGCTGATGCTACCCAACCCTTATCGCCAAATAAATCGCCATTGCCGATCGGCATAAACTCAATAAAACGAACGTGCCAATTCCGGTTAATTGTTAACGCAGCCAAATCCAATATTTCGCTGTCATTGACACCGGGAATTACCACAACATTCAGTTTCAGCGGGTCAAATCCAGCTTGATAAGCCGCTTGAATTCCCTCCCAAACCTGCGTCCATCGCGATCGTCCCCGACTACCAATTATCTTATCAAAAGTCTCCGGTTCCAGCGAATCCAAACTAATATTAATCCGGCGCAAACCAGCATTGTAGAGATTTTCCGCCATTCCCGCCAGCAAAAAGCCGTTGGTTGTCATTGACAAATCTCGCGTTTCCGGCAAAGATGCGATCGACCTTACCAATTCCACCACCCCAGGCCGCAGCAGCGGTTCCCCACCCGTCAAGCGAAACTTGGTAAATCCCACGGGTATAAAAACTTCCCGCAGCAGAGTTAGCAATTCCGAGTGAGTTAACAACTGCTGCTGCAATACATAGTCCAACTCGCTACCTTCTGGCATACAGTAGAGACAGCGGAAGTTGCAGCGGTCTATCAAGCTAATCCGAAGGTAGTCTACGGTATCCATGTCAATAGTTTGTAATATTATTTAATTATAAATGCTGACTCGATTTTCTGCAATTATTGATAGAGAGCAATAAACCTGCATCAATTTTTTTTCACCTTCCCCCTCCTCTCTTACTCTGCGCCCTCTGTGGCCTCTGCGGTTAATAAAAAAATATCATTCACAACTCAAATAAACTTGCTAAATATATGTTTTTTGAATTTGAAGCTGATTTTGTAGAAGCCCTGCGCTGTATTCCCATGCAGGTACGTCTCAAGTTAGATACTTGCGGCATTAAATTAAAGTTGCAGGATTGGAATCATTTTAACCAAGCAGAACGGCAAAGTCTTGTAGAGTTACCTTGCTTGACAGAAGCAGAAATTATTGATTACCGAGAAAAGCTAAATCAAATATTAATTCAACAGACAGGCAAACCGGGAACAGATTTGGCTGTTGATGAAAATCCCCCGTGGATGGATGCTGCTACTGTACCGGAGTCTGTTTCAGCTAAAGCGCAAGAGCTCGGCGTGACAATTTCTTTGGCACAGTGGGCGAGTTTGCAGCCTCTACAGCGATTTGCTTTGATTAAGCTTAGTCGATCGAGCCACGAGAATAGAAACTTTCTCCCGGCTGTTAGAGAATTTCACCTCGTTGAATCATAGGTCACTTGCCATGCCTCTAGTTCGTACTTTGCCTAACAGTCCCGCACAAGACTGCACGAACCGCCTGTAAATACACTCCTATCAAGTTATTTTTTGTATCTAAAACTACTAAATGCTGGCAAATTTCAGACATCGCCTATAAAATCAGTATCCAAGACTACTAATTACAGTAAGCCGATCGTGGACTTCTATGCAGATGTATACTGGGACGAAGCATTCGAGTCGGCCAGGAAAACAAGTTGAGTTCAAAGCACAGCCTGCAACCTTTGATACTGTTGCTTGCTACGAACCGATGATGCTACCCCCATCTGGCTGGAAAACGATCCCATACCCCGCTACCCTCACCAATTGCGAGTAGTTTCGACCGCAGTGATTGACGTTCGTTACTTGTTAGAGCCTCACCGTTCATCGCTGTCGCCCCAAAAGTGCTAAAGTTGATTCTTCTATCCGGGCGATCGCGACAACATTATAAATATTCATAAAATCTGCGGCTATCTGCATAAAAGCCTTCGGCGTTGCTGATTTAGGGTATGAAGGGCTAAATATGCAAGTCAGAGAAACCAGTATTCACAAAACTTCGGGATTTTCAAGTTATTTTTTTCATACCCTGATTAAGCAACGCCAAGCCTTCTAGCTTCAGGCTTGGGAACGGTTCGGCACGCTTGCCGAGCCTGGTCAAGTGGCTCAGGCAGACCGTTCTCAGAAACCCATCAAAAAATTCATTTTTTTTTAAGTTATGTTACCTGCACATGGTATTATTCGATGTGAAGTGTACGAGCTGTAACGTTTGTCACACTTGTCGCTACAAGACGGTTTCAACCGAATTAATTGTAGTGGGAGTCAACTAACACCGACTGCTTTAAAAGTCAAGTAACCTTGTCAGATCAATCTCGCGCATCCACCGCCCAAACGCAGGACATCTCTCAGACAGGTTCGTCCGAACCGGAGTCCACTGATGCTATGCAAGATTTCTACAAACTTCAGCAACAGTTGTTTGTAGTCACACTCGCTTTCACAGGAATAATTTTTATCTCTGTGTGGATTTTTTATTCACTCAACATTGCCCTAAATTACTTGATTGGGGCGATCGTAGGTGTGGTTTACTTGAGAATGTTGGCCAAAGACGTTGAGCGCCTCGGCCCGCAAAAGACGAGTCTGAGTAAAAATCGGTTGGCTGTATTTATTGGGTTGATTGTAGTAGCAACTCAGTGGAATCAGCTACACATTTTGCCCGTATTTTTGGGATTTCTGACATATAAAGGCGCGCTCGTCTTTTATATGCTACAAAGCCTGTTCATTCCCGATCCCGTCAATGGGTCAGGCAGTCGGTGAACCCTCCACTGTGTGAACTTCTTGTGAATGGAAATGCTAAATGTCTTAAATGCCTTTAATGCTCTTCCCTTCGCTGTGTTGGAAGTTGGCAAGCATTTCTACTGGCACATAGGCAATCTCAAAGTTCACGGGCAGGTATTCATCACCTCCTGGATTGTGATTGCTCTCCTCCTGATAGCTTCCCTGGCGGCAACTCGCAATATGCAGAGAATTCCGCGCGGGATGCAAAATTTCATGGAGTACGCCTTAGAATTCATTCGAGACTTGGCTAGAAATCAACTCGGCGAGAAAGAGTACCGTCCCTGGTTGCCATTCATTGGCACTTTGTTCCTGTTTATTTTTGTATCGAATTGGTCGGGGGCATTAGTTCCTTGGAAACTGATTAGGTTGCCAGAAGGCGAACTAGCAGCTCCGACCAACGACATCAACACGACGGTAGCGCTTGCTTTGCTGACTTCTCTGGCATATTTTTATGCGGGTTTCAGCAGGCGGGGTTTGGGTTACTTTAAGAAGTACATCGAACCAACCCCAATTTTGTTGCCGATCGCGATTTTGGAAGATTTCACCAAGCCTCTTTCCCTGAGCTTCCGTTTATTTGGTAACATCTTAGCGGACGAATTAGTGGTAGCGGTGCTGGTGCTGTTAGTTCCCCTGTTTATACCTCTGCCCGTAATGATGTTGGGTCTGTTTACCAGTGCGATTCAAGCTTTGGTATTTGCCACCTTGGCAGGAGCTTACATTCACGAAGCATTGGAAGGACACGGCGACGAACACCACGATTAACACTCTGGAATTGGTTAATGGCTAATAGCGATATGTCAGAAATCAACAGTCCAAGGACTAATGACTAATGACTAATTACCAATTACCAATTACCAATTACGCACTATCTGTTTTTCAATCTGTACACAAAGTTAAGGAAAATTATCATGAATCCGACAGTTGCTGCTGCTTCAGTTATCGCCGCAGGTTTAGCTATTGGTTTGGGCGCTATTGGACCTGGCATCGGTCAAGGTAATGCCTCCGGTCAAGCAGTAGAAGGTATTGCCCGCCAGCCGGAAGCAGAAGGCAAAATTCGCGGGACTCTCCTGCTGAGCTTGGCATTTATGGAATCCCTGACCATCTACGGTCTGGTTATTGCATTGGTGCTGCTGTTTGCTAATCCCTTCGCTTAATACTGAAGGACTGCAAAAAGGGGCGGATGTCTTTCCGCCCCAAAACAAAGGAGGAACTAAAAGTGTTTGATTTTGATGCAACTTTGCCCTTTATGGCGTTGCAGTTCCTAGTTTTGATGGTAGTCCTGAACGCTGTTTTCTATAAGCCCCTGACAAAGATGCTCGACGAGCGGGATGAATACATCCGCACCACTCAACTGTCAGCTCAGGAACGCTTGGCGAAAGCTCAGAAATTAGCGCAGGATTACGAACAAAAACTGGGAGAAACTCGCAAACAGTCTCAAGCAGTAATTGCTGTGGCTCAAGCAGATGCCCAAAAAACCGCGTCGGCAAAAGTAGCTGAGGCTCAAAAAGAAGCTCAAGTGGCGCGAGAAAAGGCAGGACAAGAGATTGAGCAACAAAAACAAGAGGCAATGCGCTCGCTGGAGCAAGAAGTAGATGTCCTGAGCCGACAAATTCTTGAAAAGCTATTAGGCACTGCACTGGTCAAATAGCTCGATCGAACAGTTTGAGATTTTGGGTAAATCCTCAAATCTAAAATCGGTTCACCAAACCTGCACGCGCAATTATGGAAGAGTATCATGGGGACTGTTTTATTGCTAGCCACAGAAGCTAGCGGGGAAGGTGGTTTCGGTTTAAATTTCGATATTTTAGAAGCCAACCTGATTAACCTGAGCATTGTTATTGGATTGCTGTTTTACTTCGGGCGCGGCTTTTTAGGGAACATCCTCAGCGAAAGACGCTCCGGCATCGAAGAGGCGATTAAAGAAGCAGAAACTCGCCAAAAAGATGCCGCAGCAGCTTTAGCAGAGCAACAGCAAAAATTGACTCAAGCGCAAGCAGAAGCGGAACGGATTCGATCCGTTGCTGAAGAAAATGCGAAGAAAGCCAAAGAAGCAATTCTAGCTCAGGCAGCGCAGGAAGTTGAACGCATGAAAGCAACAGCAGGTCAAGAGTTGGAAGCAGAGCGGGAAAGAGCGATCGCCCAACTCAGATCGGCGGTTGTATCTATGGCATTAGAAAGGGTGGAAGGCCAGCTAAAAACTAGCTTGAACGAAAACGCTCAACACCAATTAATCGATCGCAGCATTGCCTTACTGGGAGGCTAGAAAGTGAGTAAAGTCAGCACCGAAGTCTTACAGCCTTACGCATCCGCTTTGATGTCACTGGCTAAGTCTAACAACCTCTCAGAGCAGTTCGGCGAAGATATCCGCTCTTTGCTGAACCTGCTAGAAAATTCGGAGGAACTCCGTCTGTTTCTAGGCAGTCCTCTGGTGAAACCGCAGGATAAAAAAGCCGTCATCGATCGAATAGCGGGGTCAGAAATGAACCCGTTGATGAAGAACTTTTTGCGGCTGTTAGTAGACAAAGGACGGATTCTTTTTTTAGAAGGAATTGGCAAAAAATACTTGACCGAGCTCCGAGAACTTAACCAAACTGTTTTGGCAGAAGTTACCTCGGCTGTCCCACTTTCAGACGCTCAGCAGCAAACTGTTCGCGAGAAAGTGCAGGCGATGACAAGCGCAAGGCAAGTAGAAATTGAAACCAAAATAGACGCAGATTTAATCGGCGGAGTCGTGATTAAAGTAGGCTCTCAAGTGATTGATGCCAGCCTGCGAGGACAATTGCGCCGCTTGGGAATTCGATTGAATTCTTAAGAGTTAATAGCTGATAACTATTAGCTAATTTAGTGAGCGGTTAACTGTTAGTAGTTTTGAACAACTGACAATTGACAACTGACAATTGACAACTGACAATTGACAACTGACAAATAACAACTGACAACTGACATGGCAGCAATCAGACCAGACGAAATTAGCAGCATTATTCGCCAGCAAATTGAGCAGTACGACCAAGATGTTAAAGTTTCTAACGTCGGTACGGTTCTGCAAGTAGGCGACGGCATTGCCCGGATTTATGGCTTAGATAAAGCTATGTCCGGGGAATTGCTGGAATTTGCCGACGGCACCGTTGGTATTGCACTGAACCTCGAAGAAGATAACGTCGGCGCTGTGCTGATGGGACAAGGCCTCGGCATCGAAGAAGGTTCGGTGGTAACAGCTACTGGCAGAATTGCTGAAGTCCCCGTGGGTGAAGCAATGTTGGGACGGGTAGTTGATGCTTTGGCTCGTCCCATTGACGGCAAAGGGGAAATTAAAACTACTGAATCTCGCTTGATTGAATCTCCGGCACCGGGGATTGTTTCTCGCCGTTCTGTTTATGAACCGATGCAAACAGGAATTACCGCTATTGATGCGATGATTCCGGTGGGAAGAGGACAGCGGGAACTGATTATCGGTGACAGACAAACCGGTAAAACTGCGATCGCGATCGACACGATTATTAACCAAAAATCGGAAAACGTGATCTGCGTTTACGTGGCGATCGGTCAAAAAGCATCTACAGTAGCTAACATCGTTAACGTCCTACAAGAAAAGGGCGCGATGGACTACACGATCGTAGTAGCAGCCAACGCTAGCGACCCCGCAACCCTGCAATATTTGGCTCCCTACACAGGTGCTAGCTTAGCCGAGTATTTCATGTACAAAGGTAAGCACACTTTGGTCATTTACGATGACCTTTCCAAACAAGCACAAGCTTACCGCCAAATGTCCTTGTTGCTGCGTCGTCCTCCCGGTCGCGAAGCTTATCCCGGAGACGTGTTTTACCTGCACTCTCGCTTGCTAGAACGCGCTGCTAAATTGAGCGATGATTTGGGCGAAGGCAGCATGACTGCTTTGCCAATTATCGAAACCCAAGCTGGTGACGTTTCTGCTTACATTCCGACGAACGTAATTTCGATTACAGACGGTCAAATCTTCCTTTCTTCTGACTTGTTTAACTCTGGTTTGCGTCCGGCTGTAAACCCCGGTATTTCTGTATCGCGGGTAGGTTCTGCCGCTCAAACTAAAGCCATGAAAAAAGTAGCCGGTAAGGTGAAATTGGAATTGGCGCAGTTTGAAGAACTGGCAGCATTTTCTCAGTTTGCTTCTGACTTGGATAAAGCTACTCAAAATCAATTGTCGCGGGGTCAACGCTTGCGGGAACTGTTGAAACAGGACCAAAGTTCGCCTCTGCCGATGAACGAACAAGTGGCTATAATCTATGCCGGTATTAACGGCTATATGGATGACATTCCTGTGGAAAAAGTCAGCAAGTTTACTGTTGGTTTGCGCGACTATTTGCGGACTAGCAAGCCGAAGTACGGCGAAATTGTTCAAGGCGGAAAAGCCTTGACTGATGAAGCTGAGAAGCTGCTGAAAGAAGGCATCGCGGAATACAAGCAAACTTTCTTGGTTTCTGCGTAAATCGAGTGGGAATTTTGAACCGCAGATGAACGCGGATAAACGCAGATAATCTGATGTTCATCTGCGTTTATCTGCGTTTATTCGCGGTTTTAATTAAAAAGATGCGGGCCAGGGACTAAGGAGAAAATTATGGCAAATCTGAAAACTATTCGCGATCGCATTAAGTCGGTCAAGAACACTAAAAAGATTACAGAAGCTATGCGTTTGGTGGCCGCTGCTAAGGTGCGCCGCGCTCAAGAACAGGTGACTGCTACTCGACCTTTTGCCGATCGACTGGCAGAGGTATTGTACGGTTTGGCGGAACGCTTGCAGTTTGAAAACCTGGATTCGCCGCTGCTGAAAAAACGCGAAGTGCGATCGGTGGGACTTTTGGTAGTTTCGGGCGATCGGGGTTTGTGCGGCGGCTACAATAGCAACATCATCAGATACGCCGAAAATCGCGCTAAGGAAATCAAAGCTGAAGGCTTGGACTACAAATACGTGTTGGTAGGACGCAAAGCTACTCAGTATTTCCAGCGCCGCGAACAGCCGATTGATGCTACTTACGCTAACTTAGAACAAATTCCCACAGCACCGGAAGCGGCACAAATTGCTGACGAATTGCTGTCTTTGTTCCTGTCGGGAACTGTGGACAGAGTTGAGCTAATTTACACCAAGTTTGTGTCGCTAATTAGTTCGCGTCCGGTAATTCAAACCTTGTTACCCCTCGACCCCCAAGGTTTGGAAACTCCCGATGATGAAATCTTCCGCTTGACAACGCAAGGCGGACAGTTTCAAGTATCGCGGGAGAAGGTTGCTTCACCTACGAAGAGTTTGCCCCGCGACATGATTTTTGAGCAAGATCCGGCGCAAATTCTGGATGCTCTTTTGCCCTTGTATTTGAACAACCAATTGCTGCGGGCTTTGCAAGAATCTGCTGCTAGCGAGTTGGCTGCGCGGATGACGGCGATGAACAATGCTAGTGAGAATGCTAGCGATTTAATCGGTACTTTGACGCTGACTTATAACAAGGCGCGGCAAGCGGCAATTACTCAGGAAATCCTGGAAGTTTGCGGCGGTGCTGAGGCTTTGAATGGTTAGGTTAGGGTTGACAATTTTTTGATTTTATGCTGTGCGCCTGGGGGAACTCAGGCGCTTTTTTTAAGATAATACGGCGGTTGAAACCGCTTTTACACAAACGAAGTCCCTCTCTAAGATACTAAGGATCGCGAATTAAATAACTTACAATTTTAATTGTTATTGTGGGATGGGCGT